>DASCNA010000226.1:0-3002 GCA_036011305.1 Victivallales bacterium | reverse complement strand
ATAAGTAGAGAGGTAAGTGAGGTCACATCTTTCTTCTGTAGGGAGTTCAGGTATTTCTGGTATGGTTTTAGACGTTTCTAAAATATTGAATCTTTGTGGGTAGGGATTTATATAATTATTCCAGAATTTAGTATTTAATAATAGAAAATGTGCTTTTTCAGGAATTTGCTCCTGATTCAGTTCCTGCATTAAACGACTTGTAGAAGTTTTACCTAATGCAACCTGTTCAATTTCTCTCATATATTTTGAATCTTCAGGCAGTATTTCTCCATTTTTTATTCTTTCCAATAGCTCTTTTTTATCCAGTTCGGCATTGGCTTTAGACTCTTTTTTAGACAAAGATTCCTGTATTTCCTTCTTGGATCTGGCTTCAATATTATTAATGTCTCCTTTGAAATAAAGGCCATCTGAAAGCAGTTTCCATGCAGACCATGCTGAATATGGTGTATTTTTATCAAATATTAAATCTGCAAGCTCTGATAAATCTACACTACTTTCTAGGAGCAGTTCCCATGCATCTTCTATATTATCCTTAGATGCTGAAAGTTTATCGAGATTGTCTAAATTTTCTATTGGACCGCTGTGTATTAAAAGTAAATCTTTACTTCTGACCCGTTTTTTATTTTTATTAGGTAGTTCTATTTCTATTTTATCGCTGATATTTTTTATTATCGCAGGATTATTTTTATAAAGAACAAGGCTGTTTGACTTCATACTCATAGCTATAGTGATCCGGATTTAATTATTTTATTGTATTATAGTTAATTAAAATTCAGTCATTTTTAATATAATTCAAATATTAAGTGATATTATTTTCTTTTGTAGAGACAGAATTGACATGTTTGTAAAGTCTTGAGTTTAAAATTTTACCATATTAAGCTGCAAGTTTTATATGTTGAGTAATATATACAGATACTACAAAGGGTATGAAAAAAATTCATACCCTTTGTTTTTACTCCCTATCCCGAACTATTTGTCCAGTACTCCACCTATCCCCAGATGTCCCAAATTTTACTCTCCATCCCCCAAACTGCCCCGAACTTCCTATCCTTTTTTTGTCCACGCCTTAAAATATGTTTAATAATTATTAAAACTATTTTTTTGTGCAATATAATAATGTTTTTATAAGTATATTGTGCATATTGGATAAAGAATAAATTAGAAATGCTATATGTGCACATTAGTAAAAAAGATAAAATTTATATAAAACAATATTGCAAATTATATAAGGCGTTTTATATTGAAATCGGTGAGGGTTTCTGTAATAATTCAAATCTCCCTATCCCCACCACATTTGTCCCAATATTACAGAAACTTTTACCTTTTCTAAATTCAATTTATTTATATACTGCTAAAGATTTCTGATTTAATTCAAGTTATTTTTTTTTATTCATTATTGTTTTATTTTGCGTTGATAGTTGTGGATAAGTATGATAAGTATTTAACTTTGATAATGTTGATAATGTTGATAATGTTGATAATGTTGATAATGTTGATAATGTTGATAATGTTGATAATGTTGATAATGTTGATGGTTTTAATTTATGAATATTGCTTATATAACAAACCTTGGGGAATCATCCCTTATAAATCTGCTGAGTGAAAATTTTGATGAACATGTAGTTTTTGGTTCTCTAAAAGATTTTTACATACAAAGTAAAAAGTTTTCTTCGATACTTGTTCAGGGATTTTCTAATAAAGAATTTCTTGGCTTCTTGCAAGTAATTAGAAAAGATAATAATTATTTTTTAACCCCAGTTTTTTCTAAAGAGAAAGAATATGAACTCACATGTGGAAATATATTAAATATTGAACAGTGTAAAGAAAAAATAAGAGTAGTCGATTTATTATCAAAAGAGTTGACTGTTAAAGAAAATCTTGACTGGAAAGATAGATTTCTGATGTATCTTTATACTCGAAAAGAAACAATTTTAAAACCTGAAATAGATGATAGCCACGATATTTTTTATCACTATCCTCTTATTGAGATTTTTGCTAATGAAGAAGATAATTATTTTTACTATCTTGATTCATTAGCGGAGCAAAATGTTATTCAAAAAACTACTTTAGTGGATAAGCTTTTCTGCTGTCCCAAGTGTTTTTCAGCTCATCTTAAATTTACTGATTGCTGTCCCAACTGTAACAGTATAAATATAAAGCAGGCAAAATTTATTCATTGTTTTTCATGCGGTTTTGTTGCCCCAGAAGAGAAATTTGAAAAAAACAGCAGGTTTGTTTGTCCTTCCTGCAATGCTAAATTAAAACTCATTGGAGAAGATTATGACAGGCCGCTTGAAAGCGGAGTTTGCAATGATTGCGAGGAGTATTACATAGATAGCAAAATTGAAGTTACATGTATAAGCGAGATGGTGAAACTTTCTTCAGAGGATCTGATTAAACGTAGTATTTATGAGTATAAACTTACAAGTTTTGGACTAAATCAGATAAAATACGGTATAGTTAATTTAACTTACTTGATAGTAGATGATTCAAATTACGTAAGTGTTGAATATTTTAATTCAATATTAAGCTGGTTTATTCAGATGAATCTAAGATATCAAGATGAAATTTTCAGTATGATTGCTATAAAAGTGATGACACTTTCAGAGCATATTAATTATACATTATTGTCTGAACTTTCAAAAATTCTGAGAAATATGCACAGAAACACTGATTTTGTCGTAAGGATTGATAATAATATTATTGTATTTATATATCCAAAAGTAAATTCAGATGGTGTAAATATAATCAAAACCAGACTAGATGAATTTTCCAAAAGTATAAATAATAGTCAAGAAAGCTTAGATATAAAAATAGAATGTTTTACATCAAATAAAGAAAATGTGAAGGATGAATCGGCCAATACTCTAATATCTAATTTAATCTCAAAATTATGATAAATATCTTATATGAGATATATTATTTTCTATTAGTGTATTTGAATACTGAAGAATTTTGGAAAGTCTATGTGACATTTTTTCCATTTGTACTCTGTATAGAAA
>DASCNA010000225.1:0-14943 GCA_036011305.1 Victivallales bacterium | reverse complement strand
TTAATATTATTTATAATAGCATCAGCAAAACCTGATTTCTCTAAATTTTTTATCCCATCTCCAAAATTACCTACACCGGGCAATATCAATGCATCTGCATTAGCTAAACGTGAAGGTTCATCAATTATTTCTATATTTTTAGAACCAGCCGCAATAAATGCTTTTTTAACGCTGGACAAATTGCCCATACCATAATCTATAAGTGCTAACATCTTTACCAATGAATATTTAAAAATTAATAGTTAACAGAGACTTCCTTTAGTAGACATGAGTTCACCTTTCAACCGTTCATCTTTTGAAGATGCAATATCTAATGCTTTTGCAAAACATTTAAAAATAGCTTCAAACAAATGATGAATTTCCTGACCGCTATGATAAACAATATGTAGATTTATTCCTGCTTTAACAGTCAAAGCCTGAAAAAATTCATGAAACAGACGCGTATCAATATTGTTAATAGAACTTTTAGGTGGTTTTACATTATAAACTAAATATGGTCTGCCGGATAAATCTAAAGCGACAGTAACGAGTGTATCATCCATAGGTAGCACAAAAAAGCCGTACCTTTTGATTCCAGCTTTATCACCAAGAGCTTCTGCAATACCCTGCCCAAGCACCAATCCCAAATCTTCAACTGTATGATGACAATCGACATCAAGATCACCTTCAGCTTTTATATCCAGGTCAAATAAACCATGCTTAGAAAACAGTTCAAGCATATGGTCTATAAAAGGCATTCCCGTTGAAATATCATAGTTTCCTGAACCATCAAGATTAAGTCTAAGTTTTATATCCGTTTCTTTTGTCTTTCTATTAATAGAAGTTTTACGCATATCATTTATCCTTGAATATTTGCTGCAATCTGCAGAAATCTACTTTGACTTGTATAATAATTATTATACTGAAACAGTATCATACGAGTTGGAATCTAATAAATCTTTATTTTTATTTAATTCCGGTTTTACTTCCTTAGATAAAAATTCTCTTACTTGTTCGGGAGCTCTTCCTATAAAATCATTAGGTTTCATAAGAGAATCTATATCATTCTTAACAATTGCAAAAACAGGATCCTTTTTTATCCTATCTATTAGGTCATTACTGCATCCATGCATTTTAACCTGTTTTATTGCATCCATAGAATGCCTTCTAATTGCTTCGTGTAGATCCTGACGATTACCACCTGCTTTTACTGCTGCCATCAATATATTCTCAGTTGCCATAAAAGGAAGTTCCTGATTAATACGATTTGCAATTACATTAGGCCATATCTGTAATCCATCGATAATATTGTAAACCAAAGATAGTATAACGTCTATAGCTAAGAAAGATTCAGGTAGAACAATTCTCCTGTTAGCAGAGTCATCCAAAGTACGTTCAAACCATTGATTAGCATGTGTATTTGCCGAATTGGCAGGCAGTGTCATTACAAAACGCGCTAATGAACATATCCTCTCACTTCTCATTGGATTACGTTTATAAGCCATAGCACTTGAACCTACTTGTGAACTGCCGAATGGTTCTTCAATTTCTCTTAAGTTTGACAAAAGACGAATATCTCCGGCAAATTTATATGCTGACTGCGCAATGCCTGAAAGAACTGATAATATATAATAATCGATTTTTCTAGTATATGTTTGTCCGCTTACAGCTATCGTTTTATCAAATCCAAGTTCTTTGGCAACTTCTTCATTAAGTTTATTTACCTTAGAGTGATCTCCGTCAAAAAGAGCAAGGAAACTTGCCTGAGTACCAGTAGTACCTTTAACTCCTCTAAAAGAAAGTTTTTCATCTTCAAAATCTAATCTTTGTAAATCAAACAATAAATCCTGAAGATATAAAGAAAATCTTTTCCCGACAGTTGTCAACTGAGCCGGCTGATAATGTGTAAAGCCTAAAGTAGGTAAATCTGCAAATTCTTCAGATCTTTCTGAAAAACGACTGATTACGTTAATTAGCTTTTTTTTAATTATAGCCAGAGCATCTTTAAGTTGAATCAATTCAGTATTATCTGTGACATAACAGCTGGTAGCTCCTAGATGTATTATAGGCATTGCGGTGGGACACTGCTCACCGAAAACATGAACATGGCTCATTACATCATGCCTTAATTCTTTCTCTTTTTGAGCGGCTTTATCAAAATCAATATCTTCAAGGTGACTAGACATTTCAGAAATCTGTTTATCCGAAATATCCAGTCCAAGTTTTTTTTCAGCTTTTGCCAAAGCGAGCCATAATTGTCTCCAAGTGCTATGTTTTTTCTGTGGAGACCAGTTAAAACTCATTTCTTTACTTGCATATCTTCCTACTAACGGATTCTGATAAATATCATTACTCATTACTTATACCCCGGTCTTTATTAGATGAAAAATAAAACATTATAAATTTCTATATAATCTATACAATTTTTGCTTAACATTCAAATTTGAAACGGCAAAATCGACAGAGAGGTAATTGATTATTTCAATTATCATTTTTTCAGACCATAAAAAACCCTTCCAAAAAAGAAGGGTTATATAAAAATCTAATTCTTCGATTTAATAACAACTATTTCATTAATTCCAGGTGTTCGTCAAGAAAAAAGTTTAGAGCTTTAGCTATTGCTTCTTCAAAACCCACTTTAGGTTCCCAATCTAAATATTTTTTAGCATTTTCAACAGAAGGACGTCTATGTACAACATCCTGATATCCTTTTCCATAATACTCTTTAGATGATTCAATAATAATCTCAGGAGTAGCAGGAAATTTACTGCGTTGAGGGTGTTTTTCAAAAATTTTCACACATAACTCTGCAAGCTCTTTTATACTATGGTTATTGTTTGGATTACCAAGATTAAATATTCTTCCATCAGCTTTATTATCTTTATTTTCAATAATTTTATAAAGACCTTCAATCCCATCACTCACATCTGTAAAGCAGCGTTTCTGCTCGCCACCGTCAACAAGTTTAATAGGAGTTCCTTCTACAAAATTAAGAGCAAACTGAGTAATAACACGTGAACTTCCCTGTCTTGCTGAATCAAGACTGTCAAGTTTTGGACCAACCCAGTTAAATGGTCTAAAAAGTGTAAAGTCTAAACCTGAATCCATTCCAATCGCCCAAATTACTCTGTCAAGCAATTGTTTTGAACATGAATAAATCCAGCGTGGCTTATTAATAGGACCTGTAATTAAAGGTGAACTTTCTTCATCAAAGTATGAGTCAGTACACATTCCATAAACTTCAGATGTAGATGGAAAAACAAGTTTTTTACCGTACTTGGCAGCGTATCTGACAATTCTTAAGTTTTCTTCAAAGTCAAGTTCGAATACTCTTAATGGATTTTTTACATAAGTTTGGGGAGTTGCAATGGCAACAAGAGGAAGAATAACATCACATTTTCTTACATGGTATTCGATCCATTCGCGATGAATTGAAATATCACCTTCGCAAAATGTAAACCGCGGATGATTAATTGATTCTCCAAGTTTTTCACATGAAAGGTCCAAACCATATACTTCATAGTTGTCTTCCTGAAGCAGACGTGCTGTTAAAGCATTACCAATGAACCCATTAACGCCAAGAATTAAAACTTTAGTATTCTGTTTTGCCATAGTCTTATTATCCTCTTTATTACTATATTAAATTTGTCTTTTTCCAAAATATTAGACTACTTAAGATATATTAAAAAACGCTTTTTACAAGAATAACATAAACTTAATGAGACATCTAATTTTGTCTTTTATTAAAATCAGTCAGGTCTTAATATACTTTTGAGCCGACACTTAAGTTCATTTTTTTAGCCAAACAAGAGCCTGTCATAATATCACTGTCATCAAGTTGAGCGGTGAGTACTTCCAACCTACCCCCACCTGTAGAAATTTGAAACGGTGAGATATTGGTTATTACACCGTGATTTTTGTCTACTACAGATTCATCAATAACGTTACTGCTCCAAATTATTAATTTACCTAAAGCTGATTCAGAATATGCCCCTGGAAAAGGATCAGTTACAGCTCTAACCAGATTATGTACTTCAAAAGCATTTTTCCCCCAATCTATTATACCATCTTCAGGCTTTCTACCTCCGAAATACGATGCATCATCCTCATTCTGCACAGTAAAAACAGCTTTCTCGTCTCTCAATAGAGGCAGGACCCTGTCAAGTAAAATAACTGCTGCTTTTTCCATTTTCGGCTGAAGAGTTTTTGCTGTATCTTCAATCAGGATATTAAAACCTTCCTGATCAGCAATATCACCTCTGTCAGCTTTCTTTACCATCTTATGCAAAGTCACGCCTGTTTCTGTTTCTCCAAAAAGCAAAGCCCAGTTCACAGGACATCTACCCCTGAATTTAGGTAAAAGTGAACCGTGAAGGTTATAAGCATTACCATCAACAATATCTAATATTTTTTGAGAAATCATATTGCGGTAATAAAAAGAAAAGATAGCATCTGGCTGTAGTTCTTTAAGTATTTCTATAAATTCTTCAGTATTAGGTGATTTAGGAGTAAAAACTTTAATCCCTTTGGATTTTGCATATTCTGCCACAGATTCAAAATATATTTTCTCATCAGGATCATCCTCATGAGTAACTAAAGCAACAATTTCAAAATTATGTTCTAACAGCTTTTTAAAACCGAGTAACCCCAAAATATTATATCCAAAAACTACAACTTTCATACAAATATCCTTAAATTAAGTTTATTTAATAAAAACTTAGTGCTATATAAAATATACTTATTATTTCAGAAAATTAAACTCTTAAAAATACAATCTGAATATATGAAAAAAAATACTATGAAAAATCCATTAACATATAATATTAAATAAATGAATAGTTTTATTTTATAATATTTAATTCAGTTGATAAGGGATAATAAAATATGCTGCAGTTTAAAATTGATAAAGCCAAATGCATAAAATGTAAAAAATGTATCCAAGACTGCCCGATGAGTGTAATAGACCTTGTAGATCACTACCCTGCCATTTATGAAGATAAAGAAGAAACCTGTCTAAAATGTCAACACTGCCTGGCAATATGTCCCACCGGAGCACTTTCTATTTTAGATAAAAATCCCGAAGATAGTGTCAGTTTAACAAGTAATATGCTTCCTGAATATCATGAAATGGCACTGTTGATTAAAGGCAGACGATCTATAAGACAATATAAAGATGAAAACATAAACTCAAAAACTATTACTGATTTAATTAATACAGCATTTTATGCACCAACTGGTGTCAATGCAATGAAAACACTCTTCACTGTAATTGACAACAAAACCACAATGCATAAATTTCGTGATGCTGCAATGCTGGAAATTAGAAAAACAATTGACAATGATAAACTACCTGATAATTTGAAATTTTTTGAAGGAATAGTAAAAAAATGGGAGGAAAAACATCAGGACATAATCTTCAGAAATGCTCCTCACATGATCATTGTTTCTACGAAAAAAACCTGTCCTACACCAATGGAAGATGCAGTCATAGCTCTTTGTAATTTTGAATTGTTAGCACAGTGTGCCGGCATTGGCACTCTTTGGAACGGTATGGCTAAGTGGACATTAAATTACCTTACACCCAACTTGAAGAAATTATTAAATTTACCAGAAGACCATTCTATAGGTTTCATAATGATTTTTGGTAAACCGGCAGTCAAATATTACAGAACTGTTCAAAAAAATAACCCTAATATAAATATAGTTAAAATATAATTACTGAATATCTAAAGTTATGGTTTACATCTAATATTACTTTATTAAGAGTTAATGGTTAACATGCTTGGAAGGCTTTTCTACAATTAGTCATTAACTACTTAATAATTAGCAGGCTAAGATTGGACTCTTTTGAATTTTTCCCATTTACAGACTTCTGAAAAACAGTTTTTTTTCACAATCTTATTCCAGGCTGTTTCACTTATACAATTTGTCAATCCAATTAATTTTTCTTTTGTATAGCCAAGATTATTTTTTACAGATTTCAACTGTTTATCATTTTTATTAATATTTCCATTACTCTGCAATAAACTATTAATTATACCAAAACTCGACTGGTATAATCCTAAAAGATCTTTCAGATCTTCTAATAATTCACTTTTTTTATCCATCAAATCCTCTGATTTTTTATACAAGTACTAAATGTTACATTTCCATATAAGGCTATAATTTTATGTTTATAAAATAAAACATCAAATATTGCAATCAGAATATTACCTGTAACTTATTAATTTTATATTAAACTAAAAAATAGCTCACTAAGATAATATGAAATTATAATTTTTCAATCTCTGATGATGATATATTAAAAATAGATTTTGGCTAAAAATAATTATCAGGGATATATTAAAAAACAAAAAAGCAAATACTTCTAATTTTTATAGTTCACTACTATTTTTCTAATAATATACGAAAAGACAAGAACTGCACACACAACAGACATAACAATAGGTGTGATAATAAATAAGACAACAAAAGCTGTCGGTATAAAGGTAATTAAAAAAATAAATCTTCTTTTTATAGTCCGATTTACATTTACTTCTTTTTCAGGGTCGTCCATAAAATTCATCCGTTTTAACAAAGATATACTATCGTTAACATATAACCTTATAGTCTAATTAATAAAATATCAATATATTTATATTTATCAATACTTTAAATTTGTTTCCAATATTAATAATTGTTAGTTTTGTGTTAACAATATTAAAGCCTTCTTGATGATTAATAATAAGGGAAGTATCTGTTTATTGAAGTCTAAAAATTAACCCGTGATTATCAGGAGAAAAAAATGGGAAAAATATCAAAATGTAAATGGTGCGGTAAAAAAATTAACTCTGAACACGTAAAAACATGCTTTGAGTGCTGGCAATTATTTTACAGAATCGAAGAAAGATTGGATGTTGCAGAAAATATGATAAAAAAAATAAAAAAGAAAAATAAAAAATAACACATATATATACAAATCTATAATTAGAGATTACAATTAGTTGATATTTGCACTGAAGCGAGCTATTTAAAAAGTTAATATTTTATTAAGCCTACTTAATATTATCAAAACTACTACATGAATAAACTGTGTTATAAAAATTGTCTAATTATATTTATCTTATTTTTACCTTGTTTTTCTTTCGGTAATATATGGCTTCCAAAATATAAACAGGATGATCAGATAATTCATCATAGATACTATTCTTTAAAATACAACAAATTGACAAAACAAGCTGACTGGGTAGCATTTTCTGTCACAAGGAAAATGATAAATAGAGGTAAAAATAAGTCAACCTATTTATTTAAACCTGATCCGTTAATAGCTCCAATTGATTCTTCATCAATTAAAGATTACTTAAATTCAGGTTATGTATGCGGACAACTATGTCCATCTGCTTTAATGCAGATATCTCCCGAAGCTATGGATGAAAGTTTTTACATGAGCAATATAACTCCACAGGATACATACTTTAACTACTACATGTGGAATACTCTGAAATCAAAAATCAGACAGTGGGCGCTGAATAACAAAGAAATTTTCATTGTAACCGGGCCTATATTCAGCAAAACTGGAAAAAAGATTAAAATAGGAGAAAATGGAATACTAGTACCAGACGCTTTTTTTTGTGTAATTTTAGATTTCAGGATATCTAAATCCAAAGCAATAGCATTCATACTGCCAAATAAAAAACCCGTAGCACCTTTCCAGACATATGCTACATCTATAGATAATGTAGAAGATATAACAGGAATAAATTTCTTTCCTGAACTGCCAAGCCATATGGAGCTGAACCTGGAATCAAAATATGATTATAACCTGTGGAAATAGATGAAATTTTTCTTTTCCGATGTATAGATTATTCCATCAATTATAAGACAGTAAAACCATATTATAAATAAGTTGGATTAGTAAAAACAAAACCTGACATATAAACTCTATCTGACTATCATATTTATTATCTGCAACTTCTATTTAGAATTTTAATATTTGATAATTATCGATATCTGCAGGAGCATAATTAACATGCAATTCAGGGACTTCAGATAAAATCATTATAGTTGATGCAAATGTAAATATGCCCCATGATGAAGAATGACTACCATCCCCAATTGTAGAGCAAATAGGATCTGTGACTGAATCTTTGGCCATCAGTGTATTTTTTATTTCACTAAATCTATCTTTCTGAGAAATCTTCTCAGATCTATTTTTTAAACTTTTATAACGCTCATTACTATTCAAGTTGTATGATAATTTAGATTTATCATCCATTTTTTTATATTCAAGTTTATAATCATTGTTAACTAAAGGATGATTGGTATGGCATACAGAGCTGTTTTCATTTTTAGATTTAAATTCGATAACCTTATTTGTTGAACATTCAAAATCATAAACATTTTTTTGAGTGCCTACTATGTAATTCTGCCCTGAAGCATGTTTAATATTTTTAATAAAATTAAGCGCATCAGCTTCTGTCTGCTGTTCTAACAAGCCCCTTACAACAAATGCTACTGGTAAACCGATATTATTAAATTTAAGCTGTGAAAGACAATTACAACAGATTCCTATTGAATTTGAATTCATGCCGTTCATTCCAATCAATCCTGCAGAGCTTAGTAAAAATATTTCTAAATTATTTTCTAGATTTTTAACATGAAAAACAATTTGGTAATTATCTCGAAATGATTCTATATCTAAATTCTGAGCAATACATACAGGTGTTTTGTTAGTAGAGTTAAATCCCATACTGCTGCAATGGTTTAAGGTCTCTTTTTCAATGGATAACCATAATTCGTCTAAAAACTGAAAGGTTAATATTGTATCATAATCAATGCCTGAGCCATTTGAAAGTCCTTTTATTTCATCAAGTAAACCAGGAGTCCATTTATTAATTGTGGTGATAAAATCGGTTCTTTCATAAAATTTCTTAAAATATTTATTTATATCCGATTTTAGTCTATTAGATAAATTTTCTTTCCATAAACCAATTATTTCATGAATTTCCTGCTTCAGAGTTTCCCCATGAATTAAACCTCTGTTATACGGCGTACCTTCAAGTACCAGTATTGATTGTTGTTTATAGTTTTTCATAACAAATTCTTTCCAAATTTTTCAAAATCAATGTCTATATAAGGTATATCATTCAGTATTTTCTCTTTTCTGCCGTTCATAAATAACCTTGATCTTTCGGGCATATTATCAAAATCATCAAAATGTAGAAAAGCTAGAGCATAAAAGCTTATTTCATGCATTTTAAGAAAACTTCCAATCTCTTTCAACCAATCTGGATCTAACCTGTTTTCTCCAGCATAACCGGACAAAAACTCTTTCAGAAACGTTTCCTGCGGGATAAAATTATTCTCAGGGATATATCTAAAAAAAATCCAGGCTAATTCACTTATAAACCAATCATAGCAACAATCATCAAAATCAAAAATTGTAATATGATTATCAGAATCAATAAAAAAATTATCCTTCTTAAAATCACTGTGAACTAATCCATATGAATCTATTGACTTTGGAAGATTTGTGATATATTCCAAAAGGTCAGTATATATTTCTTTAATTTTATAATCACTTTCAGGAATGTAGTCGAAAATGTTTAATGTTTCATGCCTATTCCATTCAGGACGGGTCTGCTTTAAATGGTTTGTTTTATATTTTTTTGTTAAGTGATGTAATTTGCCGACAGCAGCACCGTAATATTTTGAAAACTCCTCTTCAGAACAGGTATATTTTTTATCCCATGGAGAAAATCCTTTTGCTCTTTTAAATGCAGTAGCAATAAAACTTCCGCCATAGCCATCATTTATTTTCTCAGCAAAAACACCATTCACAGAAGAAACAGCTCCTGCCACACCTGCACCGCCTTCTGCTAAATAATTAATCCAGTCAATTTCAGCTTCAATCTGAAGGGGATTCGATCTCAAAGTGTGTCCAATTCTAAGAATATAGTCTTTACTATTTTTCTTATATTCATAAATAAAATTGTTAAAACCTCTATTTTCTACAGGAGTAATGCTGTCAATACCAAAGCGTTTTATTGCTTCTTCCAAAATATTGCCATTAAATCTAGCTTTAATTTCTTTCTCCATTATTATAATTTTTGCCCAATTTAAAAATTTATCTTTGCATATAAATGGCAGTCAAAATAATCTTCTCCAACTTTTATTTTTTTACGTGATGTACCCTCTTTTAGATATCCGCATTTTATTGCAATTTTTTCACTGGCAGTATTTTTTGTAATCATCATTATTTCAATTCTTTTGATGTCTAACTCTTCAAAAGCTATTTTTTCAAGCAACAATAATGCTTCAGTAGCAAATCCTCTATTCCAATATTTTTCTTTGATAAAATAACCGGCTTCTGCAATATAAGATCTGTTCTGATCAACTCTTAATCCTATAGCACCAACAACATTATCATTAAAAAGTATTGAATAATTATACTCCCTATTATCAGCTCTGTTTTTTTCGTTTTTCTCTAAAAACTTTCTTTCATCTTCAATACTCTCAGGACAGGCAGAAAAATATATAAAATTTGGATTATTTAAGATTTCATAAAAGCGCTCTGCATCAGATACATCCTGGCTTCTTAATTTGATATTATTCATTCTTCTCTCCCATTACAGTGAATTTATATCTGCCCAATATGATAAATAAGTTATGGTTTTTATTTCAATTTGCAAGTTTTCAAGCTGCTTTAGAAAAACATATAAACTATACTTGAAATTTCGATTTTAAGTTTATTATATTTCATAAACACCGTCCATTGATTGTGATATTATTTGATGATATAAACGAACTAATTTTGTATAAAGAATCAAACAGCTTATTTCATTAAGAAAGATCATTATAATCATGGATAATGAAACAGGAAAAAGCAGATTTAGAATATTTATTTTAACTGGTATAATACTGGTATTTATTTCTATTCTGGTAATACGACTGGCACTGATACAGATCGTCAATAATAATGAATATTCTAAATCAATTAGAACACAGAGCATAAGAAGAATACGAATACCTGCAATTAGAGGAAGAATTATCTCTTCTGACGGCAAAGTAATAGCTGATAGCATTCCATCCTATAATATTGTTTTTCATTTAGCTGAAATGAGAGTCTATGGCGCAAGGAGCAAGTCAATTAATTACATTTTCAAATGCGCACAGGAAATAGCAGATGAAATCCACAGAAAACTTAAGTTAGACAAAAAAGATATTATTACGCAGATGAATGTAAAACCTGCTATGCCGGTAACCATTTTTACTAATTTAAACAGGAAAGAACTTGCCATAGCATCAGAAATATCACCGCCAATACCAGGGATGGAAATTGTTACCATTCCTATAAGATATTATCCTGATGGGAAAGCCGCAAGTAATATTATCGGATACACTGGTAAGGAAGATCCCGGAAGCGCCCCTGATAGAAAAAAATTTTCATATTATATTCCTGACACTAAAGGTCGTGCAGGCCTGGAAAAAACATTAGATAAAAAAATCAACATTGATGTTGGATATAACGGTTTAAGAGGCTGGGCTGGAAGTAAACTGGTAAGAGTAAATGTAAAAGGATATGTACATGATGATTTAGGTGTCAGTATTGCTCCTAGAAATGGTAACAGCGTTATTCTTACACTTAACTGGAAAGCTCAGAAAGCAGCAGAAAAAACACTGGAAGGAAAAAATGCAGCTCTTGTCCTGCTGAATGCTAATTCAGGTGCAGTTATTGCTATGGCATCTTCTCCAACTTTTGATAGTAATTTATTTACAGACGGTATATCAGGCAAAGAGTGGAAAAAATTACTGTATAACCCGGAAAGACCACTGTTAAACAAACCCCTTATGGGGGCTTTTATGCCGGGATCTATTGTTAAACCCCTTGTTGCACTGGCGGCTTTAAAAGCTGGAATAAATCCTAATGAACCTGTTTACTGTGGAGGTGCGGCAAAAATTGGAAATTCAAAAATAAGATGCTGGGCATGGAGATATGGGGGTCATGGCAATGAAAATATGTATGATGCAATTAGAGATTCGTGTAATGTTTATTTTGTAAAAACCGGAATTAAACTTGGGCTGGATAGATTATCTGAAATTTTCAGAGCTGCAGGCATCGGAAGAAAAACAGGGATAGGTCTGCCGGAACGCTCTGGACTCATACCAACGAGAGAACTTAAGAAGAAAACATACAATACCCGATGGACAAGTTTTGATACAGGACTGATTTCCATTGGACAGGGCCTTATCTCTATTACCCCGATTCAGGCTGCATTATATTCGGCCGCTATTGCCAATGGAGGAACTGTATGGAAACCATATTTAATAAAGGCAATATTAAACTTCAATAATAAACCTCTGTACAAAAATAAGCCCATAGTCATGGACAAGATCCCTGTTTCTGAGAAAATGATTAAAACTGTTCAGCAAGGAATGTATGAAGTAGTCAATGCTCCAAACGGCGGAGGCAGAAGAGCAAAAACCGATGTAATAACTTTATATGGTAAAACAGGAACAGCCCAGATAGGCCCTCGCGCTCATAGAAAATATAATACATGGTTTATAGGTTTTGGACAATATAAAAATAAGCTGTATTCAATAGCAATTTCTGTAAATGGTGGAAGAGCCGGAGGTATGACAAATGCTCCAATGGCAAAGAAATTTTTTGAGTTATGGCTTTCATAAAAAAATCAGTTTCTTATTCAAAAGTACAAATGTAGACTTCTAATGCTTGAGATACTGTTTATCATATAGTAAATTCAGTATCGTAATATTTAGAAATTACTGTTGAAATTGTTTCATCAAAGCTTTATCTAATTCAATACAGTCAATAAACCCCTTAGTTTGACATACATTATCTAATAATGATGAAAGTTTTGGGTATTTATCAATATCAATACAAAAACCAATATACTCAGCATTTAAAAAATGAGCTGCAATACTGATGTCGGCAACTGTTATTTCATCTCCAAATATAAAATCACCTGATATGTTCTTTTCAAGATAATCCATTGCAGGTGGCAGTTCGTTTTCAATAATATCATTGACATGGTCAATATCAGTTTCGATATTTAAAAAGTTTGGTTTTACAAATTTTTCAAATAAAAAACCTTTTGCTAAAAGTTCGCACAATTTCGTATCGGAATATTCTTCAAGCCATAATGCTTTTGCTCTTTTTTTTATACTTCTTGGATATACGCCTATGTCAGGATATTTATTTTCTAAATAATCACATATTACAGATGAGTCAGGAATAACAATATCTTCATCTATGAAAGCGGGAATCTCTTTTAAAGGATGAATTTCTTCATAATTATCAGGAAATTCCATTGGGCTTACAGGATTTAATTCAAAGTCTATATTTTTCAATTTCAATACAGTATAAACTTTTTTAACGAACGGTGAAAGTGTCACCCCATAAAGAACTTTTGACATAATACTATCCTCTTTAAAGTAAATTAATTAAGGAAATTTATATACAACTGAATTTATATTTAAGCCGGCCCCAACGGAAGCAAAAAGTATAATATCATTTTTTGCAGGAGTATATTTATAATCACGGAGTTTTCCCTTGATTAATAAATCATAAAGAGTAGGAATTGTCGCAACAGAACTGTTACCTAACCATGGAAGTATCATAGGCATCAATCCCTGCGGTACTTCATTTATTTTATACATTTTCAACAGGCGCCTTAAGATAGCTTCATCCATTTTTACATTAGCCTGATGTATTAGAACTTTTTTAATGTCTGTTATTGACAGATCAGCTTTTTCAATGCTTTCTTTCAGCACTTTCGGGACTGTTCTTAAACCGTATTCATACAGTTTATGGCCGCGCATTTTAAGGAACAAAGAATTGTCTTTATAATCTTTATTAAAGGATTCCCCCATCCATAACAGGTTATATAATTCATAAGTATCTGACCTGGTAACAGAGCATATGATTCCAACAGGCTCTTCACTTTCACGTGCTTCAACGATTGTTGCACCAGCACCGTCTGCATAAATCATACTGTCTCTGTCATGAGGATCTGATATTCTGGAAATGGTTTCAGCACCTATCACTAAAACTCTTTTTGCTATACCGAGTTTTATATAGTTGTCAGCCTGAATCATTCCTTGAAGCCAACCAGGGCATCCAAAAATCATATCATAAGGTATAGTTCTATGACTCTTAATACCCAGTTTATGCTTTACACGTGAGGCAAGCGACGGTACAATATCAGTTTTGTTAGTTCCATATTTGACGTCACCGAAATTATGGGCAACTATTATATAATCCAGACTTTCTCTATCAATACCTGAAGATTCAAGTGCATCTTCTGCTGCATAGCTGGCTATATCAGATGTAACATTTTCTTTTTCTGCATATCTTCTAATTGTTATTTTTGTTATATCTTCAAATTTTTCAATAATATCACTATTGTCTTTTTCAATTCTGCTACCATCTGAATCATAAAACTCACTATTAAGAAAATCGGAAGAATATATCTTTTTTTTAGGTATGAAACTGCCCGAACCAACTATAACTGAATGCATGCTATTCATACTCGATCAAACCTTGTTTTTAATTAACATTAATTAATCTGATACTGTTTCCATAATATATAGATACTAGATTATTAAATTACAAATAAATGAGTCTTTTATCAAATTGATTGTGATATATAATTCTTATTTTTATTAAAATTTTCATATTTCGAAACTGCTCTTTAGATATTTTCCCTCTTACATATCTTTTTCAAATTATATTCAATGGGATTTCGTTCGATACTTTGCCTGATGGAGCATTCTCTGCACATATCATTATCAGCAAATAAAACACTAATATTAAAATAATGATGATGATTGATAGAAAAATACCACGTTAGGTAAAAGTTATGATACAATATGAGCCCTTTATTGGCTTGAGTTTGTTTTAATACACAATACAATTTCTATTCATTATGTAGGATTTCTGAATTTTTAACTGTTTAATTTGTA
>DASCNA010000224.1:0-60647 GCA_036011305.1 Victivallales bacterium | reverse complement strand
AAGTTTCAATGATAAAGTCTTCTGTTGTCATAGCATTACTCCTAATATATTATTTGATTAGTCGCTTATAATATTTAGAAGTTTATGCTATGACATATAATTTCAAAGAACATCAACTAAAAAAAGTTGAACACTGCGTCTATCTTATAAGATAGTATGAATTAGTAATGATAAACTTATTAAAACTGCATATTATTAAGTCAAACAATTTTATTTGATATCAACCCATGCTCCATTTTGTTTATTACTATCAACTGCGGCATAAATAAATTTCATTTGATCAACGCCATATTCCAGCCCAGGATGAGCAATAGGGGGAATAACCTTTTCGCCTTTTTTGATTCTGATAGTTCTTTCCATTGTAGTATGGATATTAGCAAGTGCTTCAATAAAATCGTCGTAATGTCCAAGTGCAAAACGAATATAAGATCTTATGTTTTCCGGAATATATTTGCAGTTATTACCCAACCAGTAAACAGTTTCACTGGAAGAGTTTTTTTTAAGAATTAATTTTTCTGATTCTTCCTGGTGCCACTCCAGGGATCCTTCAGAACCAAATATTCTAAAACCGTTGTCACATTTATAACCTATAGCAATTTGAGTAGCGTTAATTTGTGCTATGGCACCGTTATCCATTTCGGCTATAACATTAAAGTCATCATCTACATTATTACCTACAATAAAGCTGTTTAAACGTGCAGACAATCTCTTAACCTTTAAACCGGTTGTCCATGTAGCAGTTACAAATGAATGAGTTCCAATATCTCCACCGCATGACGAAATACCCCCCACTTCAGGGTTTGTCCGCCATAGTTTTTGCGGATCTCCGCCATCAGCAGCTAACTCTGCAATCCAACCTTGATTATACCATGAATCTATTTTCCTAACTTCACCTATATCACCATTTTCGATTAGATATTTGGCAAAAGCCATCATTGGATGACCTGTGTACGTATGAGCCAAAAGAAAAGGTATATCGTTATCTTCTGATATTTTCTTTAGCTCTTCGGCTTCCTCAATAGTAATAGTTATAGGCTTTTCACACAAAACAGGAATCCCTGCTTTAAGAAAAGCCATTGCCTGTTTATAGTGTTCATTATTAGGTGTAACAATAGTAACATAATCAATTTTTAGTTTACCGGATTCTATATCTTCTATCATTGAGATATAATCAGGATATCCCTTGATTCCTAATTCATCTGCAGCTTCCATCGATTTATCCGGAGTGCTTCTTAATGCTCCTGCCACTATTTCTCTAGTTCCATCAATATTTATAGCGCATCTATGAACAGGACCAAAAAGAGAATTAACTCCACCACCACCAATTAAAGCTACTTTGATTTTTTCCATTACTAGACTTCCCTGAGATTATTAATGATTATTGATATTTATATAAATCTAAAACTGAAATTTTATAACCTATCTTATATTTATGACTTAGTTACAATTATGTGTTAAGGAATTTCAAATGCTATATTCACGGTATGTTTTCTTTCAAAGCAATCAGATCCCGTTGAGTCAATCAGTATTTTTCTCATAAAAGTACCTTCAGACCTATGAAAAACAGTGCAATCGCTTGCGATGAAAACTACTTTATAATTTGGATACTAAAACCTAATCGCTTTAGAAAATACAATAT
The DNA here is from genome assembly GCA_036011305.1 of Victivallales bacterium. Lineage (GTDB taxonomy): Bacteria > Verrucomicrobiota > Lentisphaeria > Victivallales > GWF2-38-69 > DASCNA01. The sequence continues at coordinate 59,008 of DASCNA010000224.1, read as the reverse complement.
TATTTAAACAATACAAGCGCTTGCATAATTAAATTTAAAAAAAAGCGATCTAAGTGATCACTTTTTTAAAATTTTAATTAATGGTTATTATCTGACCGCTGGACTGGGCCTCTTTACATGCATAGGCAATTTTTGTTGCCTGTACACCGTCAAAAGCACCAACTCCCGGCTTTCTACGTTCAATTACGCAGTTAACAAATTCCTGAAGTTCATTAACAAATGCCTCTCTGAATCTTTCAGGAAAATTTTGAGAACACTCTCGAACTGCACCGTTCTCATCGTAAATAGTGACCAGATTTTTCTCAGGTATATTTGCTATTCTTAATGTTCCATCTGTACCTATAATTTCCGTTTCAACCTGATAACCGTGGGGACATGTTCTACCTACATATAAAAAACATGTCATATTTTCTTCAAATTTAACTAAAGCAACACCATTATCAATGTCACCTTCTTTAGCATATTCAGGGTACTTATAGCACCCTCCGGCAGCATAAACAGATTTAGCCTCTTTACCTAGAAACCATCTTGCAATATCAATATCGTGAGCAGCCATATCAAGAAATAGACCACCGCTTGTTTTTAAAAATGGAATTACGCTTTTAGCTGATGAATCAGGATCCAGACCATAACTGCGAACCATAAAAGGTTTTCCTATTTTACCTTTATCCATCAACTCCTTGGCATGAGCATAGGAAGCATCATAACGACGCATGAATCCAAGCATGAAAATCTTATCAGAGTGTCTGACAATAACTTTATGAACTCGTTCAACTTCCTCAACAGTAACTCCTAGAGGTTTCTCAGAAAAAACATCAAACCCTGCTTCAAGAGCTTTTTCAATCTGTTCGCAATGAACGTTTGAACTTGAAGCAATAAAAATTGCATCCAGCTCGTCATTTTTGAGCATTTCATCAAAGTCTGTATAAGTGTATTTTATTCCCCACGCCTTCTGCACATCCTGAACTTCCTCCTCTTTTACACTGCAAACAGCGAGTAATTCCGCATTAGGAATTCTAAATGCTATATTCTCCGCATGCTGCCTTCCTAAACGTCCCAATCCAACTGAACCGATTCTTACTTTTTTCATATCTTCACCTCTATGCAATCGCTTGCATTTATAAATAAAAAATTTAGAACTTAAAACCCAATTTATTAAAAATTAATGATATAAAATTATAATGCAAGCGATTGCACGAAGAAATAATTAAAAAATTTGGTTTTTTATATAGATTTACAAGTTTTTCCTTCAACTAAACTAGGAGGCAACAATATTTTTTTTATTTCTGTCTTATTTTTTCTGATTTGATAAAGCAAACTTCTACATGCTTCCTCTACCAAATCATCAACCGGCTGTTTAATTGTGGTAAGTTTAGGATGCAGTATACTTCCTATATCTAATCCATCATAACCGATTAGAGAAATATCATCAGGAATATTTATTCCCATTTCAGTACAAGCTTTTAAAACCCCGAGAGCCATAACATCTGACAATGCAAATATTGCAGAATATTTTTTCCCTTGTAATTGCTTTTTCAATTTTAAGGTCTGTCTATAGGCAAAATCATAAGTATGGTCACCGTAAATTATATTCTTCAGATCAAGCTCAATACTTTCTTTCTTAAATTCAGAAATATAGCCTTCTGTTCTGAGCTTAAATTCTTTACCATTATCTTTACTGGCAAGGCATAGAATATTTCTATGCCCAAGAGATAGTAAATGTTTTGCAGCCAAACTACCGCCAAGAAAATTATCTGTAACAACTAAAGTTGATTTATCTGAATATTTAGGTATATGATGCAGGAAAACATGAGGAATTTTTCTGCTTTTAATACATTCCCAATCTTCATCTTCCAATAGCCAGTTAATAAGAATCAATCCGTCAATATTAAGACCGTTTATCATCTTTTTTATATTACTTTGCTTGTTATATTGATTTTCTGAAGATGCTAAAATAGTGAAGTATGATTTCTGTTCAAGCTTTACCCTTATATTATTCAACATAGTTGCCAGAAACAACCCTAAAGCAAATCTATCAGCATCTTCGGGATAAATTACGCCTATAACATTTGAATGTTTGGTTGAAAGATTCTGGGCAATAGTATTAAATTCAAAATCCAGTTCTTTTGCAATCTTTAAAATTCTTTCTTTAGTTTGTTCTGAAATGAGATTGCTGCCATTCAAGCTTCTGGAGACAGTGGAGATATTAACTCCGGCTATTTTTGCAATGTCTTTAATTGTCGGTCTCATAATATTTTTAATAATCCTGACATCTGTATACACATTATTTTTATGTTTTTTAAATATTTCTTTATTTTTATGAGCTAAATATTTTTATATATTATATTCTATAGTCTATACATAAACAAACTGTGCATACATTGTTTAAAATTTTTCCAATTTAAAATTAATTCAAGCTTTGAATATCACTCATACTTTGATATATATTTAATTAAATTTTAATTATATTTAGAGGATGCAAACATGAGTGAAACTTTTATTTTAGAGGACCTTTTTAACATCCTAATAACATTGGAACATGTCGGACATACAGTTTATAATGATTTGGCTGAAAGATCAGATGATAAAAAGATCAAAATAATATTTGAAGATCTGGCTCATTCAGAGAAGGATCACGAAATACTTTACTCAGAAATGAAGGAAAAATATATTACATATGAATCAGAGAATTTTGATGACGAGTATCTTGATTACATAAGCAATCTTCTCGACTCTACTTTTACTCTTAAAGAAAATATTTTGTCTTCCCAAAAGAGTGATAAGGAAATTTTAAATCTTGCACTTCAGCTTGAAAAAGAAACGATAATGTTCCTACGTGAAATAAAGCTTATTCTTAAAGAAAATGACAGCGCAATAAACTCAATAATAGAAGAAGAAAAAAGACACGTCGTCAAGATTAACAGTATGATTAAAAAGCTTTAGCGATCAATGACCGCTAAGAGATTTATAGACTGAAATCATATTTTTTAAAACGTCAAAGAATTCTATTTTGTTATGGCAGTTATCGTCACATCTTCCACAGCCAACGCACATGTTACGTCCAAATTTCTTCTTGAAATCATGAACTTTGTGAAGAGCTTTATATCTCATTCGTTCACCATTCTCACGCCTGAACTTTAAACCTCCGGCCATCACTGTGAAGTCATTATTATGACATCCAACCCAGGTCCTGATTCTTTTACCTTCGGAAGGATTATCAGCGTAAAATACATCATTAGTGGCAAAACATGAACATGATATACATACAGCATTACACCGCCCGCACGCCACACATTCAGTGTCATATTTACGCCACATATCAAAATAATAGATTTTACCTGCATTTACAAAATCAGGGATATCAATTTTTCGTTTATTACTATTTATAAACTCAGGAGAATAATCACATAAAATTCCATCTTTAAAATATGATTCGAATTCTTCATCATTAACACTGGCAAATATTTCAGTGTCATGGAATTTAACACCAATAGAATAATTAGATGTTCTGTTACCTTTAAGAGATACACAGAAACAGTTCTCAAAACTTTCATTACATTCAATCAGTATAAATTTACATTTTTTACGATATTGGCTGTAATAAAAATCTTTTCTTCCCCCATTTTCAAGAAACATGCTATCCAGATTCTCAATACCGCAAATATCACATGCCCTTAAAAAAATCAAAACAGGTTTATCATCAAAAACAGGCTCTGAAAATTTGTCAGAGGAAAAATTAAAGCAGACCTGTGACGGAGGATATAAAATATCTTTAGGTGAAAAAGTCGACTTTTCTTTCCATTCGAGTTGATTTATATCTGTTATTTCATCATAAATTATAAGATTTTTCCCTAAATTAAAATCTTTTCCAGACTTAAGCACAGGCCCGAAAATGTTATATTTTAGATTTATTTTTTTTAATATCTTGTTAAATTCATTTTTTGAATATTTTTTAGCCATTTCATAATCCATTCAGATAAAAAACATTAGGTTCAGTTCCCTCTTCTTCTTTAAAAACCATCATTCGGTTATTATTTTCTCTCAATATATTAGAAACTTCACTTTCACTATCATTGATATCCCCAAAATAGCGTGCATATCCGCAACACTCTTTTACGCAAGCCGGAGATATATTACTTCCACTATTATCATTAGTTTGACGTTTGCTATTTTCATTTTCAATTATTTTGTGAATACAAAAAGTACATTTCCCGATATATGGATAATATTCTGATATTACTCTTTCATCTCTTCTATTGTAAGAATCATTTAAAACTCTTGCATTGTAAGGACATGCATCAATACATTTTTCGCAGGTAATACATCTACTGTAGTCAATTCTGACTATAGATCTTTTTCTGTCTTTATATGAAGCAGTAGTCGGACAATACGAAACGCATGGCGGATTATTACAGTGCATACATGGTGCTGGAATAAATTTTTTCTTATAATCAGGGAAATGACCGGAAACTGTTTCCAGTACACGATGCCAGGCCCTCGACTGATCAAATATTCCATTTTCTTTGCAGCATGCCGCAGTACATGTTTTACATCCCAAACATTTCTGCAGGTCTATAATCATAACATACCGTTTTTTTTCGTCTGTCCTCATAAACACATATATCTTTTTATTTTATTACTATTATCAGGTAAATACCTAAACTTTTAATATTTTTACAGCGCAAACTTTATACTCAGGCTCTTTTGACAACTCATCAACGTGATCAGCTGTCAATATGTTAGTTAAAGAGTGTGGATCAAAAAAAGGAATAAACAGCACACCTGGACGGGTTATACTGATATTCCCCTTTATATCTACAGCTTTGTAATCATCAGGATTTACAATTTTAGCGGTTAAATTTAATTCGCCTCTTCTAGAAGTAATTTTCACCTTGTCATTATTGGATATATTCAGTCTCTCAGCATCCTCAATATTAATCTCAATAAATGAACTTTTTACCAAAGATTTCAGTATTTTAGAACGCATTGTCATTGTACCTGAGTGCCAATGATGAACAATTCTACCTGTGGTCAGATAAAATGGAAATTCTTTATCAGGCACTTCGCCTGCACTTAAATGAGGCATTTGGAATATTTTTGCACGTCCATCAGGAAATCCGTAAAAATAAATACCATCATCAGGTATGTTTAGGTTTCCATCATCAACTAATTTTTTTAAATATTTATCATACTTTATATTACATCTTATTTCACTGCCTACACTGCCTCCTTTTAATATAGGCCACTGTGCGCTCTGTTTATCAGAAAGATATTTATATGATGCACCCGATAAATCCATATCTGTTCCTTTAGTACAGCTAAGATACTCATTCCAGATTTCTTCAGTTTTATTATATGATTCAAAAAATTTTGAAAAACCAAGTTTTTTTGCAACTTCAATAAATATTTCCCCATCAGATGGCAGATTTTTTAAAGATGGAATAATTTTTCTGCTTAAAGAACTGCGCCTCTCTGTATTTCCGAACACACCGCCTTTTTCTATCCAAAATGCCGAAGGTAAAAACACATCTGCATATTCAGCTGTTAAATTTGGACATTTTCCGATCTGGTACTGAGTTGGAGGAAAAATATCCTGAACTATTACAAAAGCATCTTTCAACTTGGGTAAATATTTTTTTAAATTAGGCAGAGTTTGTGCAGGGTTTGTACATGCAATCCAGATCAATTTAATTTTTCCACTCCCGAGTTCATCAAACATTTTCATAGTATGCGGACCGGGTTTAGGACTAATAGATCCGTCTGGAATCTTCCATATTTTCTCAATTTCTTCTCTATGAGAAGAATTTGAAACTGTTCGGTGACCTGGTAAAGCATTACACATCATACCTTGTTCTCTTGTTCCGCCGCAGGCATTGGGTTGACCTGTCATAGAAAGAGGAGTTGAACCAGGTCGGCAGATCTTTCCTGTAAGAAGATGAAGATTACTAATGCTGTTATTCATCCATGTTCCGTATTTATGCTGATTTATTCCCATTGTCCATAGGGATAGAACATTTTCTGATTTTCCGAAAAGACGGGCAGTTTCATAGATTTTATACGGTTGAATTCCGATTTCATCAGCAACTTTCTCAGGTTTATAATCTGAGAGAAACTTTATATAATCCTCAATTGTTACGTGTTTTTCTTCCCCCCATGGTCCGCCGCCCTCTACAATATTTGTATGCTCTCTTATAAAATTTTCATCTGTATAACCTTCTGCAAACAGGACGTACTGAATAGAATTGAATAGAAGCATATCAGATCCATGGTAGAGCGGAAGCCAAATATCAGCATGAGAAGCAGTAGCAGTAAACCTTGGATCAATAACAATTAGTTTAACATTTTTATTTTTAGAACAATGTTCTAAAATTCTTCCAAAAATGACAGGATGATTTTCCGCAGGATTAGCACCAAACATAAAAATTGCATCGCTGTTTTCTATATCATTGTAATTACCCAAAGGTTCGTCAATTCCAAAACTGGTAACATAACCTGTTACTGCGCTCGCCATACATAATCTTGCATTGGCATCAACATTATTAGTTTTTAGAAGTCCTTTGAAAAGTTTATTTGCCAGATACATCTCTTCAGTGAACATCTGAGCACCGACATATAATGCAACAGCATCGCTGCCGTATTTCTCTGTAACTTCCTGAATCTTATCTGCAACAGCAGAGTAAGCAGTATCAAATGAACATGGATTAAAATTGTCATTTTCTCTAATCAGCGGAGTAACAGCTCTTTCATCAGAATATAGGACATCCAGAACTGTCAATCCTTTAAGACATAACAATCCTTTATTAACGGGATAATCTTTATTACCCTTGACTGCTATGATTTTTTCATCCTTTATACCGAGCATCATTCCGCAGCCGGTACCGCAGTATCTGCAAATAGCATGCTCCCATTTTTCAGGTTCTGCATCTTTAGCATAATAACAGACATCATCAGTGTTGATGATAGCTTTTCTTCCGCTTTTTTTTATAATATTTTTTATTTCAGAATAATTCATAATACTCTATTTTTTCTTAAAGAATGTTTACTTAGCATAAAGATACCAATAAATGAAAGCAGTGTAAGCACTATAAACACACTGAAACCAGTGGCATAACCTGTTTTCAGTACATCTCCTTTGACAATGAACATTGCCATGACTGTAGGAAGAACAAATCCTCCCAGCCCGCCTATTCCACCAATCCATCCTGAAGCTCCACCTATAGCATCGGGTATTTCCTGGGGAACAAGTTTAAAAGTTGATGCATTTCCAAGCCCCATCCCTGTGCCAAGGATCATCAGTGCAGCGATATCCATAGCTATGCCGTAAAAAACTACCATCATTATACTGCCACACAGCATAATGATTAGTGCAATAACAGTTGTTTTTTCTCCACCTAAATTGTCAGATACTTTTCCCCCGATAATACGAAAGACAGAAGTTACAATAGAGTAAAGTGCCGTAAACCATACTGCAGTAGTCAAATCCAGTGAATGAAACATTATCCAATAAGTAGGAAGCCATACTGCAAGAGCCAGAAAACCGCCGAATGTATTAAAATAGATAAATACAATTACCCATGTTTTCCAGTTTTTCCCCGATATAGCAAGGCTCTTTCTGGCATTCCCTTTTGGAAATATTCTCTGTCCGCACTCTCTTGCAATTTTTATAGATTCCTCTTTGGATTTTCCTTGATGCATCAGTTGAAAATACCAGGCGTTTTTTCCCAAAATAAAATAGCCGATTGTACAGGCTAATATACAAAAAGAAAAGATCAGAAAAGTATCAGCAAGATTTGTAAACATCAGTATTACCGGAAACAGAAACGCTGCAACACCTGGTGACAGATTTCCTACACCTCCAAAAACACCAAGTGCCATTCCCTGTTTTTCCTGTGGGAACCAATATGATGTCTGAGCAATACCAGGAGAAAAAACTGCGCCCCCAATCCCCATAAGAGCTCCGAAAAAAAGAAGCAATGGATAGATTATGCTATCGCTCATTCCAAGAGGATAATAAACAAGAACTATAAAATATAGACAGAACATCCCAATAGTTGATAGAATAAGTGATATAAGTATAACATTTCTACCGCCTGAGGAATCAGCAATTGCAGAGAAAGGTATACGCAGTAAAGTTCCTGTCAGATTGGGAACGGCTACAAGCATAGCTATCATAATAGGGCTCATTATCATAACATCTCCAAATAACCTTACAGAGTCTGCAAGAAGAGATATTGTGGCCAGGCCAGCAAAAAAAGCCAACGTAGCCCCTGTCAACCCCAACAGAGGCGTTCCATTTGTAGTACAGGATTTCAATATTTTATTCATTATTCCTAACTCTCATTTAACGAAAGTTTTATACTGCATTAACATAAATTACGTAAAAACTGAAACATCATGAAAAGTAATTATCCGGACATGAAATATAAACGTCACTTCCGTAATGATACCCATCCCAGTTGATATGAGTCGCAACTCTGGCATCAGGATTTAGAGTAATATTTTCCAGTACAGTGTCACGGAAAACCTGAAAGCCTGTTCTATCAACGATATAACCTACATGTTCTTTGGGAAGAGTTCTGTCAATATACCTGTCAATATATTTATACATATTAGCAACAATACCAGTAACTACATTTTCATCAGCCCAAAAAATAAAAGGCTTAGCTGTTCTAGGATTCTTTTTGCCCGTTCTACCCATAATAACGATGTTATAAAATTTTGAATTAACTCTTGTCCATGCAGCTGTCGGACACTTCAAAACACACTCTCCGCAACCTATACATCTGCGGGGATCTCTCTTTATTTTTCCGTTATGAGAAGTAAGTGATCCTGTAATTCTTAAACGGCAGTTCTTCTGGCAGGCATCACATCCTATACATCTGCTCTGATCATACTGAGGCATAGATGTACAAATAATACCGATATCATGCATGCATGATTTGATACAGTCATTCGGACATCCTGTTATTGCAATTTTTACATGATAATCATTAGGATATATAATCTTTTCTATTTTCTGTGCCAGGTCAGTCGTATCACGATTTCCGAAAGGACAGACTCTATTTCCTATGCATGCTGTTACATTTCTTGTCCCTGCAGCGGAATAGCCTTCATTTATTTTTTCAATATTCACCCCGGCACTCTCTTTTAAATCTTTTAGCAGTGGTGATATCAATTTATTTATTTCAGGTATATTTTTATAATCAATATCCGGTATTTCAAACCCCTGTCTTGTAGTGATATGGATACTTCCATTGCCGTATTTTTCAGCAATTATTTTTAGCAAATCCATAAATTTTACATCGAGATGACCTCCCGGCACACGTATTCTAAGTCCTGTCTTGCTTCTGTTTTTAGTTACTCTGTAAGCATTTTTTTTCAATTTTTTTATATTAATGTCTAGCATAAATATCCCTCATTCCTGTTAGTCAATAAGTTCTTTTGAAGCCTTATAGCTAAAAATCGGTCCGTCAGCACATACATAATACTGCCCAATTCTGCAGTGACCGCATTTCCCTATACCGCATGACATTCTTCTTTCGTATGAAACTGTAATCTGTTCCTCATCAATCCCCATTTTCATAAATTCCAATGCAGTGAATTTCATCATAATCGGAGGTCCTACAATTACAACTTCAAGATCCTGAACTTTGGGAACATTAATCTTATCTACAAATTTAGTAATCAGACCTACATTTCCTTTCCAGTTATCATCTCCTTTGTCTACAGTAACAATTGTATTAAATTTATTTTTCCAACTGTCTATTTCAGGTTTGAACAGAACAGCATTAGGTTCTTTATATCCAAAAAGAAGGTCTACATTTTTTATCTGATCAGGATTTTTATAAAAATATTCAATAATAGGTTTTACAGGTGAAACACCGGAACCACCGGCAGCAATAACTAAATGTTTATCTCTGAACTTAGTCATATCAAAACCATTTCCGTAAGGGCCTCTTAGAAAAATCTGTGAACCTTCCTGCAGGTGATGGACCTTATCACTGACTTTACCAACATTTCTAATGGTCATTTCTATAAAACCTTCTTCAATACTGCTAATTGATATAGGCATTTCCCCTATTCTCGGCAAAGACACCATGTAAAACTGCCCTGGAAGAGGTTTCTCTTTTATTTTTATTCTGAACGTCCACTCGATATCGGTTTCTTTAATAATTTTACTAATCAAACATGGTTCAGGCCTCATTGGATTTTCACACATTTTTATTTCTCCTGTAGTTTATCCAGTTTTTTTAAGCAGTTCAGATATGATATATATTCAGGACAGTTATCATCGCAACGTCCGCAACCAACACACATGTGTGTACCGAAACGCTTTTTAAAGTCCAGTATTTTATGAAGTACTTTATATCGCATACGTGCCCCATAGTCTTTTCTAAAACTCATCCCACCGGCCATATCCGTAAATCCATCTACCTGACATGAGGACCATGTTCTTGTTCTTTCGCCGACATTGCAGTTATCATCATAAAATATATCACATGTAGAGTGACAGTTGCACGTAATACATGTAGTATTGCATCTACCACAGCCGATACATCTTGATTTATACTCTTCCCAGAACTTCTCATCATAAAGTACATTTATGTCAGTTTCTGCTAAATCAGGTACATTCAAAGTTTCACTGTTTGTTGCTATCTGTTCAGGTTTAAAATTACAGTCATTACTGTATCCGTCAAAATACTTATCAAAATTGCTATCTTTCATTTCGAGCAGTACATTTTTATCTGTAAATCTCAAAGCAAAACTATAATCATCGGCAGTATTACATCCCATAGAAGCACAAAAACAGTTATCAAAACTTTCTCTGCATTCCAGTAGAGCAAATGAAACTCTTTCTCTTATACGTTTATAGTAAAAATCCTCATTATCTGAATTATTAAGAAAAATCTGATCCAGTCTCTCAAAACCTTGAATATCGCATGCCCTGAGAAATATCAATATTTTTCTCGTACTGCTCTTCGGCTCTCTATAATCATCTTCTGTAAAGTAAAAGAGAGTTTCATTTATAGGGAAAATAATTTCTTTAGGAGAAAAATTTGATTTTACATCAGGTACAATATCACTTGCGTTTTTAATTTGTCCGTATCGAATCAGATCAGTATCTGAAAATCTTCCACTACCAACACACCTCATCGGTGCATAAATATCATAATTTTTACTTATTTCACCAATAAGATTATTAAAAGTTTCTAAATTAAACTTATATGACATTTTCATCTCCTGAATTAATATCTAACAACATAACTATTTTATTGAACTTAAACTTTTTACCATAATCTAAGATTGACAAAAAAGAAAGAACTACTCACTAAAATTCCAAAAAGTAATTCTTTTATAATATTTCTTATTAATAAACATATATTACAATCCTGAGTCATTAATACACGATTATTGTAACATAAAATGATTTCTTCACGTTTTTTGGGTTATTTTCTAAAACCATTATATTTTAAAAGCTCATTAAAACAAAGATTTAATGAATTAACTAAATGACTATATAGAGCAATTAAGCTCTTATTAATAACTCCAATAACTGAGGAGAAAGAAAATGGCTATATTAAAATCAATTAAAATGAAATCTAAAAAAGCTTTGAACAACTATTTTGAAGCACTAAACAATTATGGAGAAGCAGTCTCCCGTTCATGTTCATATCCAATTAGAACAAAGAATATTAAAAAATAATATTTTTAAACTTCATAATAAAAGCTCTCATGAAATTTCATGAGAGCTTTTTTTATTTAAACATATAAATACAGATTTTCATCATGAAAAGTTTGTATGTTTTTTAAGCAGCCAGCCGACCCATACCATTGAAAACAGGCAGACTACAAGAAGAACAACAAACCAGTACATATTTACAGGCATAGACGGAGCAACAGCGAAGCATGCCAGGACAACAAAAACAGCAACAGCAGCAATAACAATCACTGCATCCCACCATCTGTATCCTTTAACAGTTTCAGCAAGTGGATCTTTTCCATCTACAGTATCAGTAACAAACTTCTTATCAAGGTTATAACGTTTACACTCTTTATCAATAGCCTTATCCCAGAATTTACGCTCATCAGTCTCGGGCTCTGCGCTTGATATTAAACCTGCTCCGGCAATCATAATAATACTTCCGCCTATTATAGCGACAATAGTGCCGGCCCCTAAACCTTTTAATGTCATAAATACAAGAGCACTCCAGGCAAGACCCCAAAGCTGATTAGTATTTGCCAAAGGAATACCACGACCTATTCCAATATATTTTGCGGCAAACTGTTGAAAAAGATCGCCAACCACCCAGAAAGCGCCTCCAAGAACTATCCAGAACAGTAAATGACCTGCAAACACAATAGCGTCTACAAAAGCAGTTCCGCCTAAGAAAATAACACCGAGAAGCAGAACTGTAATAACTTCACCCACAGTAAAAATAGTAACAAAAGAAAGAGGATTCATACCACTCAGATAAGCTTTCCTATATGGTATATACATAGTCCCCCAAAGAAGGCCGGCCCCTATTGCGGCAAGAAGACCGTGAAAAGCAATACCAGTTGTAACTCCGGTTGCTGTTGTCGCTGCTGCCAATATAATCATAGCTACAACGACAGCTATAACACCTCCGATAACCCTTATCCATTGTTTTTTTTTCGCGCCACGTAGTTCATTGAATAGTATAATACCCCATATCAACCCAATAACACAGTTCGAATTCCAAATAGGGAAAGCTATAACCAGACCAACATCTTTGATTGCAAAAACTGTTAGAGTATTTGCCACACCCCAGAGCGCTCCTGCAAGTATGCCCCATATAATAAGATGTTTAGTTTTACCTATATCAGTAAAAACATATGAAGTCCCTTTAACCATAGTCGGCAATGTCCATCTAGCAACAAAAACACCTATTACAAATGCCCCTGTAACTACAAATGGTGATACGCCTACTTTTACCAACAGCGTCGGTGCTTCAGCAGAGCCAAGCCAAACTCCTGCAGCGAGTGCTGAAATAATCCCTAAAAAGCTTAAAGTTCTTAGAGGGTTAGTGTTACCTGTTTTAGTTAAATTCATTGTTATCTCCCCCTATTAAGCCACATATGAAAGTATTAAAATTCCGATAATTAAGATTCCGACAGGTATCCAAAACTGAATATCTGTGAAAACGGCTTTTGTCATACTGTAACTTTGCTTTTTCTCCATCTCACGTACTCCCTCTTTTACATTTGTTATGATAAAATCCCCAAAAAAAACTTTTTGAGAATTAGATATTTGCTATTGTTTTTATTGTCTTACGTAAATTTGATTTCATAACGTCCAGGCTCAAATCATGTATTCTGCTTGAAAAAGGTTCAAATGATAAAATACCTAAATAAGAATCGTCTGCTAATGAGTTAATCTGATAAACATTGTGCATGATATCCTTTTCAGTAATAAATACTCTATTTTCATCTGTCAGTTCAGAAGCGGGAAGTTTATCTTCAACTCCGGAAAAATGAACAAGCCCCGTTTCTTCAGGGAATATTTCTTTTTCACCGGCAAGATAGTGGTGGAATGTATCATGTACAATTTTAAAATTATCAGCATAACCGGATTCTCTTATTGCACTTACTGCATCTTTTTTATAACGCAGTGATGAAATTTCAAAACCCAGAGGTTCTACAAGTCCAATAATATTAGTTCCTTCAAGTGCATTACCTATAGCTTTCAACGCTGATACTGTTTCACTGTAGCACTGTTCTTTTGAACTGTTATCATCTGCTTCATTATTTGGACACAGAACTATTGCTTTGCAGCCAATTTTTTTTGATATCTCTATTAATGAGTTCAAGTCTGTCATAACCTGTTCTCTTTTTGAAGCCAGGTTAAATTTCTGAACAGCATTGATTGTATAGATATTAATATCATTCAGCTCAGCAAGTGATTTTACCTCTTCAGGTTCCAGATCATCAATAATTCTTCCGTCATTTATATCATTTCTCAGTTCGACACCGCTGCATCCCATTTCATTGGCTAATTTAAAAAAATCAGCAATTGAAAGGTTTGGACAGAGCATTCTGTTCAGTGCAATTAGGTTTTTCATTATTTTATCTCCCAATGTTAAAGTTTTATATTTATTTAGTAATATATTTAGGCAATTTTTGATATTATATTTTATTAGGTCTATTCTTAGAGATGACCCGTCCCAAATGCCTTGCCTTTACTCCATTTTCTAAGTTTATTTCTATTGTTTCAAGAGAAACCCCCTTTGTCTCGGGTAAATAGAATATTGAAAAAAGTAAAGCAACAAAACACATTACAGCGTAAAACCAGAAGGTATAATCTGATCCAAAAGTTGTAAGAACTGTCAAAAATGTAGCTGTAACTAAAAAATTAGCCCCCCATTGTATACCTGCAACAAACCCCATGCCTATACTTCTAATTTTTAAGGGGAATATCTCAGAAATCATTAACCAGAAAATAGTACCTAAACTATAGGCATAACCTACCATGTAAACAATCAGGCAGACAACTGCAATAGCTTTACCTCCAGCAACATGCTCAACTCCTACATGCATAACATAACCAAGTACAGCCAAGCTTATCATTGCCACAGAAGTACCAAAAATCATTATGCTCTTTCTTCCGAATTTATCTACAGTAAACATAGCTATAACTGTCATAAGAAAATTCAGGCATCCCATTCCAAATGTTGCTAAAATTTGAGCTGAAGCTCCATGGAATCCGACCTGTTTAAAAATTTCAGGCCCATAATACATAACTGTATTTATACCGGCAAACTGTTGAAGAATACCAAGTGCAAGACCTATTATCAATACAGGCCTTACTGTTTTTGAAAAAAGTTCTTTCCAGCCTCCGTGCTGAAATCCTAAGCTACTTTTAATATCATCTATTTCTTGTTCAACTTTATCAAAATCTCTTATTTTCCTAAGAACCTCTCTTGCAGCCTTTACTTTACCTTTCATTAACAACCATCTTGGCGAAGACGGAGCAAAAACCATTCCAATCAATAGAAGAATAGAGGGTATAACAGCAGCACCTACCATATACCTCCATGACAAATATTCAGGTAAATGCTTTTGCAGATAAAAACCTATGAGAAAAGCAGCTGCTTGAGCACCTGTTATAAATATACAGTTCAATACTACCATTAAACCTCTTTTATCGGGAAGTGAAATTTCAGCAATAAATAGAGGAGCTGTATATGATGCTACCCCCACTGCAATACCTAAAATTAATCTGCCAAAAATAAGAGTCCATATTTCAGGAGCAAATGTACATATTACAGTGCCTATTATAAATGTAATTGCAGTCCAGATAAGTACTTTCCTGCGCCCAAATTTATTTGAAAGTTTACCGCTGAATATTGCACCGAAAAAAGCACCTGCGACAACCATGCTGACAACCATTTCCTGCTGCCAAACGGTAGGGTGAAAAGTTTTATTAATAAAAATCAATGCACTTGCAATAACACCGGTATCATATCCAAAGAGCATTCCGCCAAGTGCCGCTATTACTGCTACAAAATACAAAAATTTCTTTTTCCCTTCTGTCTTATAGTCAGAAGAATCTCCTAAATCAACTCCTCGCATCTGTGCCATTTCACATACTCCAGTTTATTTATTAAGATAAAAAACTCCCTCAAATTCTATATCGCTAAAAAAAGCGATCTAATTGATCGCTTTTAATATTTCATTATTTTTTTCTTTTAATCGTTCTTTTCACTTCCGAAACAATATCCTCGGCAGTTAAACCATACTCCTTTATCAGGTAATCAAGGGAACCAACCTGCCCGAATCGATCCATTACACCAATTTTTCCCATTGGCACCAGACAGTCACATTCTACAATTACTTCTGAAACAGCAGATGCTAAACCGTTAATTACATTATGATTTTCAGCTGTAATAATTGCCCCTGTATCTTTAGCAGCTTCTATAATAGCCTCTTTATCAATAGGTTTAAGTGTAAACATATCAAGAATTCTTACTGTAATGCCTTCTTCAGCTAGAATATCTGCAGCCTTAATTGCATTAGGAACCATAACGACACCGTTAGCAATAATTGTTGCATCTTTACCATCTCTTATTTTAGCAGCCTTGCCTATTTCAAATTTCGAACCGTCTTCATATATTTTAGTTGCACTTTTTCTGAGTACCCTTGTGTAAAAAACACCATACAAATCAGCCATTTGAATCATAAGATCTTTTAGCATTGTCGAATCAGATGGATCAAACACAGTCATTTCAGGGACAACCCTCATCAAAGCAAGATCTTCGAAAGGCATATGTGTTCCCCCATTATACATAGCAGTTACACCAGGATCTGAGCCTATGATTTTTACATTTGATTTTGTGTAACCGCATGAAAGAAATACCTGGTCAAAGGATCTTCTGGTAGCAAAAGGTCCGAATGTATGCACAAAAGGAATTTTACCTACTGCAGAAAGACCTGCGGCAACACCCATCATATTTGCTTCCTGAATACCACAGTTAAACATTCTTTCAGGATATTTCTCTATGAAAGGCCCCATACCGATACAACTGGTTAAATCAGCATCAAGAGCTACTACATTTTCATTTTTATCTGCGAGCTCTATCATTGTTTCAGTATAAACTTTACGCATTTCCTTAGCTTCAGGAACATGAGTATCTGCTATTTTTATATTATCAGTCATCTTAAGCTCCTAGTTATTTTTCTCCAGTTTATCTTCCAGTATTCTAATCATTTTATCAGCTTCTTTGTGCTCAGTTTCGCCAAACTTAATGCTGTGGTTGGCAAACGTATTTTCTACAAAAGGAACACCTTGTCCTTTTATGGTATCAAGTACTATTACTGATGGTTTTCCTTTTACTGTCTTTGCTTTACTGATAGCATTATCAATTGCTTCAACATCATCACCTTTTACAGTGCAGGCATCCCACCCGAACGATGCAAATTTCTCAACAAAGATGTAAGGATTATTAATATCTTTAACATAGCCGTCAAGCTGCTTTTTGTTGTAGTCTACAAAGCATATCAGATTATCAACTTTATGGTGTGCAGCAAACATTACTGCTTCCCAGCACTGTCCTTCATTCAGTTCACCGTCGCCTACCACCAGATAAGTATAGTTATCTCTTTTATCCAACTTATTGCCAAGTGCAATACCGATGGAAGTAGAAGTTCCCTGGCCTAAAGAACCAGTGGTCATATCTATACCTGGCGTCATATTTTTATCACAATGGCTTGGGAGTTTTGTACCGTCTTCATTGAGTGTCATTAAATCCTCAACAGGGAAAAAACCTTTCAGTGCCAATGCTGCATAAACTGCAGGTCCTGAATGCCCTTTTGATACTACAAGATAATCTCTATCTTTCCATTTCGGATTTTTGGAATCTATGTTCATTACTTTCCCATATAAAACAGCTAACAGTTCTACAACAGACATAGAACCTCCGATATGACCAAAACCAAGATTTTTAATCTCCTTTAATGTTTCTAGTCTTATCTCTGTAGCAAATCTTTCTAACTGTTCAATTTCTTTTTTATTCATTTTTAACTCCTTATACATCAACAGTATTGTCTTTTGCTTTCTTAGTTATAACAAGATAATACGGTGTAATTAATAAAAGCACTATTATAAGCGGTACAGCAATTGCGATAGTAAAAGCCTCCACACCACCAATATGACCAAATAAAACACCGATTATTCTGGAAGAAGCACTGTCAAAAATTGCTCCGCATATTATTACCATACTTATCATAGCAGCATGTTTTGCTTTAGGTATACTTGTAAGCAGTGCAGATACTATTGTCGGATAAGTAGGACCTATTAAAATCCCTATTATCGGGATTCCAAATGCAATAATCGGTGAATTGAATATACTCGTTGAACCAGCTCCGATATCATGAACAATATGGGTCATAACAAGATATAAAATAATGATGCCAACTATAAAATTAAATAAGAACATTTTGTACCATTTAATGCGTTTGACTATAAAAGCACCGATTATTCTCCCAAAAGCTATTCCTAAAGTTAACATACTTGCAAGCTGTACGGCCAAGTATGTAGGAATACCAAGGACTTGATGATCAAAATTAGCAAGCCAAGAACCTACTCCCTGTTCAAGGGATTCATAAGATGCAAAAATTAATAGAAACATAATAAAAACCGGCCCCATTATTTTTAAGATCTCTTTAAACTGATCTTTTATAGGTTTTGATTCTTCTTCTTCAATTTTACTTTCATCAAATGGAGTAAATGTCCAGAAAAGAAGAAGTATCAAACATATTGCACCAAAAACCCAGAATACCATCATCCAATGTTCTGGATAATGCTTTAAAAAATATGCAAAGATCCACATTCCAGCTAAACTGAAAAAAGTGTATATCCCTTCCATTAAATTTATGAAACTTGCATGTTCTTTCTTCGTTTTAGTAACAAGTCCTACTGAGCTGTAGGCAACAATTTTGACAGTTAACATTGAAATCCCGACAGCAACTAAATAAATTCTTATCCCCCAAATTGAATGTAAAAACGGTAAAATAGCACATATAATCATGAAACATAAAAAATTTCTTTTTATAGATCGCTTAAACCCTGTTTTAATTAATATTGAGAACATAAAAAATGATACAATAATAGTTGTTATGTTCTGATAGCTTTCCAGGGCCCCGGCAGAAGCATACGATATATGAAAAAAATTAACCGCCTGCATCACATATGTTGCCATTCCTGATGTTAAAATCCCCATACTTACAAAGGTAAGTATAATTTTAAATTTATTTAATTTTACGTTTTCCAAAATAACTATCCCTCACTTCACATTACAGTGAATACCATTTAAAATTTTATTTTTTATAATTAGAGTAAGCTTTTTCCATAGCTTCAATCAAAGGTAATTTTTTCCCGGAAAGAAATCTTACCATGGCACCGCCTGCAGTACATACATAGTCAATATTTTCTAAGTCAACAAATTTAGCTGCTGCTGAAACGGTATCTCCTCCCCCGATAACTGAATACCCTTCGGCTTTAGCAATCGACTGCCATAATTTATCTGTACCTTTAGCAAAGAGTTCATTTTCATAAACTCCTGCTGGTCCGTTAACAAAAATTGTTCCCGCTTTTTCAATTTCACGTTCATACCGGGCGATAGTGTCACTTCCAATATCCATAAACATTTCATCGGCTGGAAGATTATCTATGTTTATTTCATCTCTTACTCCATTTTTTTCAAAAGCCAGATCAGAAGGTATCTCAATTTTATCTGAATATTTTTCTAAATATTCTTTTGCAGGTTTTATAAATTCTTCCAAAGATCTATCTTTGATAAATTTCATTTTAGTCTCACCGATACTAATACCTTTTGCCAAAAGAAATATTTCTCCTGTTACTCCGGTAGTCAAAATTTTATCTGCACTATCATTTTCCAATACCTGTTTCATCATTCCAAAAGCGTCAGAAATCTTTGCTCCACCCAATACAAAAACAAGAGGTTTAGCAGGAGATGTCATAACCTTTGACAAGGCTGAAACTTCTTTAAACATCAGTTCTCCGGCAGCTGACGGAAGAATTTCCTGAAATGCGACCATAGATGGACAATTTCTATGGGCAGCAGCAAATGCATCATTTACATATACATCAAATATGGGAGCCAGGCTTCTTACTATAAAAGTATCAAGCATCTCATCAGCGTTCAGTTTAACTACATTTTCAAATGTAGATATTTCTTCA
This sequence comes from Victivallales bacterium, assembly GCA_036011305.1. GTDB lineage: Bacteria > Verrucomicrobiota > Lentisphaeria > Victivallales > GWF2-38-69 > DASCNA01. Next base: position 39,291 of record DASCNA010000224.1, on the reverse strand, counting down.
CATAAATATCTAACATTTCCCAAGATGATAAGTTCACCGGATTTCAGATTGTTAACAGCCTCCAGTGCTGCCGGACCGCATACATCATCTATATATGTTACTTCACGGCCTAATAAACCTGTGAGTTTTTCAGCATGTTCTTTGAGTGGAATCAGGTTCTGATAATCCAGGGTATCACCCTGATGTGCTATTATGGCAATCTTTGCGTTTTGTTTTATCAGATATTCCAATGTAGGAAGGCTTTTCTTTATTCTGTTCTCATTTACTATTTTTTTATCTGCATCAATAGGTGAATTAATATCAAGACGTAGAAGTACTTTTTTATTATTGAAATCGAGTTCACTCATTGGTGTTATTTTTAAATCACCCATTTTAACAATCCTTTTTCTTCATCTATAATAACTTAAAATAACGGACATTACTGTCCGCTATTTATCGGACATTAATGCCCGGGTACTTATTTATTTCCAGCTTGGCAGGTTAAGATATTTATTAGTTTCACCAACACCTTTTACAGGATCTGTTTCCATTCCCATTGCAGCACGAACAGCATCTATTGTTTCAGGTATAGTAATCGATTCCTGAGGTATATGAAGACCAAACATAATGTCTTTACCGGATTTAACAATTGTATCTTCCCAGATGCAGATTTCATAAATATCACCTCTAGGTCTTCCAAGATCTCTTGCATATCTGAATATTGAAGCATTACCCTGGAAACCTTCATCAATTCTAACGACACGGATTCTGTCATGTCCTCTGAATGCTTCAACAACCTCTTCTACAGTCATGTCCTGTTTAGGTGTAGCAAGAACAGTAATAAAATGACCATGTGTTATCGGAGTGTGTACCAGTATACCAGTAGCTTTTACATGCGGCATAATTGTTTCTAAATCTACGGCCTGATGACTTGGAGCTTTGTCAACTTGAAGAGCATTTGTCAAACCTCTGTGATAATCACCAGGATCAGCAACTCTTCTTACTATTGTTATAGCAATTTTTTCAATACCGGCTATTTTGTCAAGACAGTCAACGGCGCGGATTAAACCAGTAGTATTACATGAAGTTAATTTTAAGAAATCTTTATTAATACCCTTTTCATAATTAGCATAACCATGAAAAAACACATCAGCGATATCATTTTTTTCTCCACCCTGAAAAACAGCCTTTATACCGTGTTTTTCATAAATAGCTTTCATTTTAGCGCCCATTCCACCAGGAGTTGAGTCTAAAGCGATATCTACATTACTTAAAAGATCATCCAGAGATCCTTTGCATGGAACTTCAGCTTCAGCATAAATTTTTTCAGCTTCAGGAGTTGCAGCATATAGATTGTAAGGCATACCTCTTTCTTTAAGAGCTCTAATACTGAGAGTTAAACCTGCATCAGCAATACCGACCAGTTCCATATCTTCCTGCAAAGCTACTCCATCTGCAAGACGCTGACCTATAACACCATATCCTATAACAGCTACTTTTACTTTAGACATTTTATTTTACCTCATTTATTAATTTTATTATTGATTCAACAGCGTCGTATGAATTAGTTAATGGAAAGAGTTCATACCCAATAACGCCTTTGTAATTTAATTGTTTCAAACATTGAAATACATTTGTATAATGAATTTCACCTGTGCCAGGTTCATGCCTCCCCGGGACATCTGCTACATGAATATAATCAATGGTATCAATATTGTTTTTTAAAGTGTGAATAATGTTTCCCTCGTTAATCTGCATATGATACACATCATAAAGAATTTTAATATAATCTGAATTAACTTTTCTTACCAAATCAGATGTTTCACATGTAGTTTCCAGAGTATTCCCAACATGATCAATAACTGTATTCAGAGCTTCCAGCACAAGTACTATTTTGCTTTGTTCAGCTATAGTCTTTAGTTTATTTAATGTTTTTAAAGCATCATTCAGTCTTTTGCTTTTGGCAATCTCAGCAAAATGATTTACAACAACACCTTCATCTCCAAGAGCATTTGAATGTATTACCAAATGAGTGCAATCCAACTCTTTAGCTGTATCGACTGATTTCCTTATAAAATCAACATATTCACATTGTTCGTTGACATCTACAAGGTTGAATTGTTTATCACCTGAAAAACTGGCAACATTAAGAGCATATTTATTACATAAATCTTTTATCAAAGATATCTCTTTATCTTCCCATGACCAAAACTCTACGTTCTCAAATCCAGCTTTAGATGCTGCTTCAAAGCGATCATAAAATGGTAATTCTGTAAATATTGTTTCTAAACATATTGAGTGTTTCATTTTTCACCACAAATAATTCATTACAAATTCACTAGAGACACAAATCCAGCGTCTCTAGTTTTACCAACTAATCAAAAACTATAATTTTACAGGAAGACCTGTTTTTGCAGATTCTGTTGCAGCTCTTGCAATTTCTACTGATTTTAATCCATCAGTTGTATTTGTTGGAGTCGGTTTATTATTAGTTACTGCATCAACAAAATCTTTTATTTCTGAGACATATGACTGTGTATATCTATCCATGAAGAAATACAGAGGCTTATCACTTACAACACCGTCAGAGGTACTGATAGAAGCAGTTGAGCCTGTATCATTTTTTATTTCAACAGCGCCCTTTGAACCGAAAACTTCAGCTCTTTGATCATAACCGTATGAAGCTTCTCTGCAGTTATTGATCATACCTATAGCACCATTTTTAAACTTAAGTATAATTGCAGCTGAATCAACATCTCCGGCTTTACCAATTTCAGGATCAACCATCACTGCACCTTTGGCATATACTTCTTCCACTTCTGATCCTGCCAGAAATCTTGCCATATCAAAATCATGAATTGTCATATCCATGAACATTCCGCCTGAAACTTTAACATATTCAATAGGAGGAGCACCTGGATCTCTTGAAGTTATATTAACAAATCTTACATCACCCACTTTACCATCTTCAATTGCCTGTTTTGCAGCTTTGAAGTTATGATCAAAACGTCTGTTAAATCCTATCTGAAATTTGACATTGTTTTCTTTGACTGCCTGGATAGCTTCATTGATTTTATTAATATCCTGATCAATAGGTTTTTCACAGAAGATATGTTTTTTAGCATTAGCAGCTTCGATAATATATTTTACATGAGTGTCAGTTGCTGTACAGATCAAAACTGCATCTATTTCAATGTCAGTAAACACTGAGTCAATATCAGTTGTAAAAGGTATATTATGCTGTTCTGCCCATTCGCCTGCGCCTGCCCATGTATCAGCCATGCATTTGATTTCAACTTCAGGTATAAAATTAATAATACTTTCAGCATGGACTTTACCAATACGTCCGCCACCAATTACTGCTACTGTCATTTTATTAGACATAATTTATTCTCCCAATGAAACCTTTATATTTTTAATATTATAATTTTGAAATACTTTACAGCTTTTCAAATCACTAAAATTCTAGCTGTAAAGTTATTGAACTTATTAAACTCCTGCTTTTTCTTTTATGTAACTTCTTGCTTTAATCGCATATTCAAGCGGATTAGCTTTTGCAGGATCCTGTTCAGCTTCTACCAGCATCCAGCCTTTATAATCGACATCCTCTAACACACCAAAAATAGGAGAGAAATCAATACATCCATCACCAGGAACAGTAAAAACTCCTTCTACAACAGAGTTCAAAAAACTTAAGTTTTCTTTTTTTACTCTGTTTTCGAAAACGTCCATACGAATATCTTTTAAATGAACATGATTCACTCTGTGTGCATATTTTTTCAACAAATACACAGGGTCAATTCCAGCAAATAATGCATGACCTGAATCATAAAGAAGATGTACATCATCACTAGTATTTTCCATTAGTCTGTCAATTTCTTCTATAGTCTGAACACCTGTTCCCATATGATGATGATAGCCAAGGACCATACCTTTTCCTTTAGCTACTTCAGCAAGCTTATTCAAACCTGAACAAAGCTTATCCCATTCCTCATCTGTAAAAATTGGTTTTTCAGTTAAAACAGGAGCATCCATTTTACCCTGAATACTGTGACCCTGCTCGCAGGCACCGATATTATTTGAACCTGCAGCTTTAAGAAAATCACATTTTTCAATAAAACTTTCCAAAGTTTTTTCGTATGCTTCTGTTGTTAAAAATGAACTGAACCATGCATTACAAATTGTCAGTCCTCTCATACCGAGAGCTTTGTTAAGATCATTTACATCTTTAGGATATTTTCTTCCCACTTCAGTACCTTCAAAACCAGCAAGAGCCATTTCGCTTACACACTGTTCGAAAGGAATATCTTTTCCAAGCAGTTCAGGCATGTCATCATTACTCCATGTTAAAGGAGCAATCCCCAATTTGATGTTTTCTTTCTTTAACATATTTGTCCTCTCTTAATTCCCTTACAATTAAAAACTAATAATATTAATTATGATTTACAGTTTATAGTTATTGACAAACCGAAATCATAAATCCAAAATCTGAAATCAACTTAATATTGTCTCGATTTAGCTATCCAAGACTTCATTTCCTGATCCGCTTTAGCAATTGATTCTTTTTCTGATACTTCTGCAACTCCGGCTCTCCACCAGCTTTCATAACCATGAGTCATAGTTTTTGGAAAAATTTTTATATCTATTAAGGTTGATACGCTCTGAGTTTTAGCATCTGCAATTGCAGATTTAAGCTCTGCTTCAGTTTTCACTGTGTATGTTTTACACCCGTAAGCAGCTGCATTCATTGCAAAATCAACCGGGACTAAACCACCATCCAGCTTTTTCGTAGTTTCATTTCTTGCTCTGAACTCAGTTCCAAAGCTTCCCATGCCTGTACCCATTTGAAGGTTATTGATACATCCAAATGACATATTATCGAAAAGTATTACATTAATTTTCTGTCTTTCCTGGATAGATGTAGGAAGTTCTGAATGAAGCATCATGTAAGCACCGTCACCTACAAATGCATATACTTCTTTATTTTCTTCTGCCAGTTTAACCCCCAATGCACCATTAACTTCATATCCCATACAGGAATAGCCGTATTCCATGTTATAAGTATTATGTCCTTTAGCTCTCCAAACTCTTTGTAAATCTCCAGGAAGACTTCCGGAAGCACCGACAATTACTGAATTTTCATCAAGAAGTTCATCAAAAATCCCCAATGCTCTGGTTTGTGTTAATTCTGTACCTGTCTGTTCAGCAAATTCTTTTAATACATGATCCAAATGACCGGGATTTTCAGGAATAAATTTATCTCCGGTATATTTAATATTGAATAATCGGTTTAATTCAGTATTCCACTTCTGCTTTGCATCTGATATTTCACTAACATATGAAGATTTATAATCTATTTTATTCAATCCTGAAACAAGTTCATTGATTGCAGTTTTAGCATCTGCTTTAACACTAGTTCCATCTAGTTTTATTGAATCAAATCCACCTATATTAATATTCAAAAAATCAACATTTGAATTTTGAAACAGTGATTTTGATGCTGTTGTAAAGTCAGAATAACGTGTTCCTACACCAATTACTAAATCTGTATCTTTTGCGATTAAGTTAGCTGCAAGACATCCAGTAGTCCCTATTCCCCCTAAATTCATTGGATGAGAATAAATTATTGCACTTTTCCCTGCCTGAGTTTCTCCGAAAGGGATATTAAAACTTTCTGCAAATGACTGAAAAGCATCCTGTGCTTCTGAATATTTAACTCCTCCTCCGCAAATCAGCAGAGGTTTCTTCTTCTTTGAAATCAACTCAACAGCATCTGAAATCATATTAGCAGTAGGTAGTGAACGTTCAATTCTGAGAACTCTCTTCTTAAAGAAATATTCAGGATAATCATAAGCTTCACCTTCAACATCCTGAGGCAGACAAACAGTTACTGCTCCAGTATTTTCAGGATCAGTTAAAACTCTCATAGCATTAATCATTGCACTCATTAACTGTTCAGGCCTTGAAACTCTATCCCAATATTTACTTACCGGACGAAAAGCATCATTTGTAGTAAGCGTAAAATCATTAAACTGTTCAACCTGCTGCAAAACAGGATCTGGCTGTCTGGTAGCAAATGTATCGCCAGGCAATAATAAAACAGGAATTCTGTTTGCCGAAGCTGTTGCGGCAGCAGTAACCATATTTGCTGCTCCAGGCCCGACAGAAGAAGTACATGCATATATTTTTCTACGTTTCATCTGTTTAGCAAATCCTATAGCAGCATGTGCCATACCCTGCTCATTCCGTCCCTGATGTACTGCTAAGTCACCTGGGTCCTGTTCTAATGCCTGACCAAGCCCCAGAACATTTCCATGCCCAAAAATAGTAAATACACCCTCTACAAATTTGCTCTGCTCACCGTCAAACTCAATATATTGATTATTTAAAAATCTTATCAGAGCCTGCGCCATAGTTAGTTTTGTAGTTTTCATTTTGCTATATCCTTAATAAATCGTAAATTTTATTATCAATTCGTAACTATTTTACCGGCCATGTTTTCACATCCGGATCTAAAAGCCATATATGCTCATCTCTGAATATTCTGTCAATAAATGGATTATCCTGAAGATGCCTTATCATCCAGCAGTACCACATTGGGTAACCAGGAGCGGTAACTTGGGGATGAACTGTTCCGGGAGGGACGCAGACTGTATCATTATTTTTAACCACAAATGCATCATCTTCTATTATTGAAACACCAAACCCCTGTTCGTTTATAAATTTATAGTGATATATTTCTGGTTGAGGGTGGTCATGAGGTGGATAACTGGACCAGCGACCTGGATGATTAATAACTTCGCCAATAACCAAATTGGAATAAGGTGCATTGTTATAATCAAAAACTGTTCTTACTGTCCTGTTTGAAGTTTCGTCTAATACTCCACCACCGAAAATTTCACTCCTGCAATCTTCTTGAGTATAAAGCTTAGCCTTAAAATCATTGTCATTGTCAGTTTTCTGAATTATTATTTCAGATTCCTTTACAGCAGAAATCGTTATCTCTGTTTTTTTAGGAACATGCAGACACCAAGGTGATTCATCAAGAAAACTGTCTCTGGAAATACTTTCCGTATTATTGTTCCAGGTTAATTCAACATCGCCAGTAACTAATAAAACTGCGACTTCTTTTTCAGATTCATTTATCCTGTGAGATTCGCCGTCATGAAGTTTTAATACACCGAAGTCCATCAGCATATTGCTATGATTACCATTTATTTCGGCTATTGAGTTATAACCGTTTTTCAAATCATTTTTCTGCCAAACTTTATTCATGATGATTTTTTCCTTTAATTATTGCTGAAGTATTAAATCTCTTATCGTTCTAATATGTTCTAAATGTTCTTCACCTCTCCTCATTGCCAATGTTGTGTAAAGCATGTCGAGTATATTAATCTGTGAAAGAATAGCGGTCAGTTCACCATCTTTTAAAGGTGATTCAGTAGCCTCTGTCAGTAATACAATATCAGATAGTTCAGTTAATGAAGATTTTTCAAAATTTGAAATTGCAATAACTTTAGCTCTCTTTTTTTTAGCTATTGAAAGAAGTTTATTGAAATCATTATCTGAGCCAGTAAGATCTATTACTATAAAAACTGTTTTAGGTTTTACATTTGACACTGAAAAACACTGAAAATGATAATCTTCAGGCATTGAACAGGTCAATCCCAATTTCATAAATTTATATTTGACTGCCATTCCCATTACTTTGGCAATCCCTTTTGCGAAAATTACAATGTCTTTAGATTCCAGCAGAAATTTAGATGCTTTTTTCAAACTATTTTCGTCAACCTTCTGCCGGCTCACTTTAAGGGTATCTATATTTTCATTAGTTACTTCAGACATAAGATTGAAGAGTGAATTTGCACCTTTATGTTTCGTATAAATAGCATCTTTCATTAATGCCACGTCTCTGGTAAGCCCTAATTTAAAATCCTGAAAACCAGTAAATTCGATTTTTTTGCAAAATCGCAATATACTTGCCTTACCCACATTAATTTCGCCGGCAAGTGAATCTATGGACATATGACTGACATCTCTTAAATTATTAAGAATGTATTGAGCTATTCTCTTTTCAGTCTTAGAGAATGTATTATATAAAGCTCTTATTTTCGGAACGCATGGTTTATCAGTCATTATAAGCCCCTATTGCCAATGGTATTATATTCCATTTAACTATATTACATGGTACAAATTACCATTTTAAGGTTAGTTTACAAGCTTCAAGTAATCTTTTAGACAAAAAAAAATAGAAAATAATTAACGAAATATTATTATATCTATGAAAAGTTTTTTCTTAAAACAAAAATCATATTCTGCTTTAAGAAAAAACAACAATTCAACTATAGTGTTTTCAATAAGTTCTTTATGCGTTCTGCAACCTGTTGTTCGTAAGCATCCAAATCTTCAATTTTAATTTGAGCAACACCGGTTTTCATAGCAGCTTCAGCAACATTTCTAGCTACCCTTGGGACAACTCTTGGGTCAAAAGGTTTTGGAATAACATATGAATTATGCAGGGGTTTATCGCCGTCAAACATGCCGCTCTTAGCATCTTCAGGATATGCATTTGACAATATTTTATAAATATCTTCAGGTAATTTCTCTGAAGCTATATCTGCTAATGCTTTTGAAGCTCCAAGATACATTTCTACATTAATATCAGTTGCACGAGTATCTAAAGCACCCCTAAAAATACCAGGAAATCCAAGAACATTATTTACCTGATTGGCGAAATCACTTCTTCCTGTACCTACTACAGCTGCTCCGGCTTCGATAGCCTCATCAGGAAAAATTTCAGGAGTGGGATTAGCCATAGGAAATATAATTGGATCTTTAGCCATTGAGCGAACCATATCTTTTGTTACACATCCGGCAACAGATACTCCAACAAAGATGTCAGCATCTACCATAGCTTCTTTCAGTGTTTTAGCACTGGTACAGGCTGCATCAGCAAAACGTTGTTTTTCTGGATTCAAATTCTCTCTTGATTTATCTAAAACTCCTTTGGAATCACACATAACAAAGTTTTCTCTTTTAGCTCCGGCTTTAATATAGTATTCAGCACAAGCAATGCCTGCAGCGCCGGCGCCGTTTACTACAAACTTGCAGTCTTCTATTTTCTTTCCAACAATTTTCAAAGCATTAATGACTCCTGCTAAGGAAATTATAGCTGTACCATGTTGATCATCATGAAAAACAGGTATTGAAAGATTTTTTTTCAGTGTCTGTTCTATTTCAAAACAAGCGGGAGCAGCAATATCCTCTAGATTTATACCTCCGAATGTAGGTTCAAGTCTTCTAACTGTTTCAATTATTTTATTCGGGTCAGATTTTCCATTATCAAGAAAAACATCCTGGATGCAGATAGGAAAAACATCTACGTCAGCAAATCTTTTAAATAAAACTCCTTTTCCTTCCATAACAGGCATAGCAGCTTCAGGTCCTATATTACCTAACCCAAGTACAGCTGTACCGTCAGAAACAACAGCAACCAAATTTCCCCTTGCTGTATATTTCCATACATCCTGTGGATTTTCATGAATCATATTGCAAGGCTTGGCAACACCAGGCGTATACGCAAGAGATAAAGCTTCTTGAGTTTCACATTGTTTTGTCAGCTTTAAAGCTACTTTTCCAGGAATCGGTTCGTTGTGATAACGTAAACTGGCTTCATCTAAATTTGCTCTTCCCATAATACTCTTCCTTTTATTTTATGATTAAAATTCATTAAACATCAATAATTTCTATATAAATATGCCATAATTATTTATCATTTGAATCATCATAGTAGTAGGCTGTAAATCCACCGGCTTCATCGATCAATACATCATCCCCGTCTGACTTCCATTTCTTATAAAGATCAGCAAAATCATCAATACTTATTTTCTTCATATATGCAGTCGAGACAATATCTTCGGATAAACCACCTACATAAAGTACATTTACTGACTCAGCTATTTTCGCCAGTTTATATGCTTTGTGATCTCCAAGTTCATATTTTTCAAAGGAAAGAGTGTTTAAAATATTTTTATATGAACCTATCTTCTCCAATTTTTTAAAAAAAGCACTCGTCTCTTTTCCATCACTGCATTGGGAAACTAAAACGAGTGTACCGCCGTCTTTTAATACATTTCTTGTATTTTCAGTAGCTTTCTGCGACTGATACAGATTTCTATCAAGAGGTGGCTGGACAAATGAAATAATCCGGTCAAATTTTTTATCAAATTTTTCTCCGAGCAATTTAGCTGATACAGCTTTGGAATCCTCAAAAGCTTCTTTTAATTTACCAGTGCTAATATATAATATTGAATCGCCGTGGTTTACCATTTGGATAGTTAAAACATCTTTCAGGGGAATAATTAAATTAGCAGACTCCCAAATATCTTCAAATGCAGGATTACCTTTGGTTTTCATCAGCTTTGATTCAGAAGTCATAGCCCATCTGTGATTCTGCCTAATAGTTTCTTTCGAAGAAATCCCAGGTATAAGTGATTTTGCCCCACCGGTAAAACCAGCAAAATAATGCGGTTCCACACTGCCTATAGTGATAACTTTACTATATCCTTTAATAGCAGGGTTATAGTAAACTTCCGTATTTCGTGATGTCACACCTGCATATAAAGGTTTTTCTAGATTTTTTACATTATGGTAAATAATCTTATCATGTTCTTCAGCGTTGGTTAACTGAACAGCTTCATCTTCAGTCGGAGGCTCATGGGAACCTGTTGCAATTATAAATGTAACAGGACATTTAATTTTCCCAATTTTACGCAAGGCCTTTATTATTCTAGATGAAGGTGTTGATCTGTATTGGTCATTGACGATTATTAATGAGTTTTCTCCAATTTCGGCAAACTCCTGCAGTTTTATTTGAATATCCTGATCATTAAGCGAAGTTTTTTCAGAAGGCTTGACGCTAATACAACTTGAAAAATCGACTAATTTAGAAATTTTTTCTCTTAACATAGCTTAAATCCTTATAAATTATGCCGTTAAACTTCTACATTGAGGAAATATAACCCAACGGTATATGGTATTTTTTCCCATTTAATATTAAATCATGGAACATCTTACCACTTGTCTATTATTTTTTCAATTAATTAAAGTTTTTTTTTTGATTTTATTTAAAAAATTAATCGAAGCGTGCTGATGAAAGAAAAATAAAAGGATTATATAGGAAATTTTTACATCTTTTGTAAATCAATTTAATAATTATTTTTATCCGAATATTAAAAATATTGATTTTTTCCATATAATTACTATTTAAGTAATGTGATAATATAAAATATAATCAAAAGTTTTCCTATGCTTAACAAAATCAAAAAATTGAAAGAAACATCATTTTTATTTTTATCAATAGCACTGTTCACTCTGCTTTTATTTACTGCATGTAAATCAATCAATGCAGTAGAGAGAGTCTCTGTCAATTTTAATTATGTAACAGCAAAGGCTAAAAATTTATCAAATAATTCTTATGCAAAACCGCTTACTGTAAAAAACAACCTAACCCAATCTGAATATGCACAAATTGACTTTAATCAGACTAAAACTCTTTGGAAAGTTGAACGATTACCTTTTGGCTTAGAGATGTTTCATTTAGGCTATATATACAATACTCCAATTCCTATAAATGAATTTAAAAATGACTACTCACAGGAACTGCGTTTCAGTAATGAACTGTTCAATTTTGGCAGCTTAACCAAAGGTACTCTCACAAATGCACAGAATTTAACAGGCTATGCTGGTTTTAAAATGACACATCCAATCAATGAACCACATATTTACGGTGAAATCATATCATTTTTAGGCAATGAAAAATTTAGAGCTCTGGGTAGAAATAACATTTATGGAGCATATGCAACCACAGTAAGCTTCTTAGAACAGAATCAAAAATTAAACAACTCTTACTTCACAGAATTCTGGCTTGGAAAACCAAATAAAAATGCTAAATCAATCATTTTTTATGCCCTAACCGACAATCCTCAGGCAGCAACAGCATATGAATTCAATATTACACCCGGAGAAACCACCGTATTAGATATTAAATCTGTAATCTTTCCAAGGCAGAATATAAATACCTTGGCAATAGCTCCACTCAAAACGTTCTTTCTATATGGCGAAAATACCTTGAACCATTTTGAAAGTTATTATCCAGAAGTACATAATTCGGACGGTTTGATAATTTCAGCAGATGAAGAAATAATATGGCATCCTTTCCAAAATCCTAAAATATTAATCAAATCTTCGCACGAAATTAACCGGTTGAAATATTTCGGATTATTACAGAGAGACAGAAATTACAATAACTATCTAAATCCGTCAATACCATTTCAAAAAATGCCTAATGTATGGATACAGCCGAAAAGTGACTGGGGCAAAGGTTCAGTAGAATTATTAGAAGCCCCTACCGACAGTTATAATGCAAATAATATTTCAGCTTACTGGAAACCAGCACAGCCTCTTGTTAAAGGCAGGCCTTACAGTTTTGATTATACGATGAACTGGTCTATGCAGAATCCCAAAACAGATAAAGCACCTGTAATTGATACATATATCGGCAAAAAGAATGATATTTATACATTTCTTGTTCTTTATTCAAGTAAAAGCTTAAAAAAGTTATCTCCTGTAACAGTATTAACTCCAAAGATAAAAGTAAGTAACAATGCAGTATTAGCAGATAAACCAACAGTCCGGAAAGATCCATATAACCACTATTGGAGAGTATTATTCAGTATAAAACCTAAAACTTCAGATTCCAGATCGCCAATAAAAGCATCCTGCAGTCTGAACAATAACAAAAAAATTATAACAGAAACCTGGAATAATAAATGGATACCTTAAAAATACTTCCTAATTCAGAAGAGTGGGATGAAGCTTATGAAAAAGTAGAACGTTATTTGATTTCTTTACAAATACAAAACAGAAGAGTAATCAGTAACTTGGTATATCTTATTTTAGAAAAAGCTTCCCATAAAGTTAAAGATTCTCCCTCTCTGAATCCTACAACTATAGCGATGCAGGTAGCACATAAATTAACTTCCGAATGGTGTGGAAAAGTACTGGATACTAAATTCACATCAGATTACGGCATACCTGTTAGAGGCAGACTTGCAATGCTGCTTGCAGATTTACCAAATAAATGGCTGAAATATTTTTTAAATGATGATCCGCTTCCTAAAGAACTAAGAGATTCAATGAAAAATATATATCTTTCAGCAGGTCCAGAATTCCAGAAATCCAGAATGAAACATAGAGCGTTAGAGTTAACACCTGCAGGTTCAATATTAGCTGAGACTTTTAAGTTTGTAAATAAACGGCCGTATTTGTTCTGGTTGCTGATAATAATTATTACAGCCCTGCTGATAAGTCTATTTTACTTCACTAGATAAAACTTATTTATGAAAAAGATAAAAAATACAGATATTAAACAATTAAATAAAGAAAAACTATATCGCAAGGCAGAACTCCGCCGTATTTTATTTTTTCTTGTAAACTTCATTATAGCTTCAATATCCACGACACTAATGGCTGATTTTTTGTGGCGAATAGGTTTTACAGTAATTTATATTATTCTGCTAGTTATATATTTCATATTAATGTGGCAGATCTCACTTGGTATTACCCATGCATTGTTCGGTCTTTTCCTGACACCCAGAAAAGGTAAGTTTGATCATATCACTCAAACAATAAACTATAACAATATAGAAACAAAACTCGCCGATACTGCAATTCTAGTTCCCTGTTATAATGAAGAAACTAAACGCGTTTACGAAGGGATACGTGCCATTTACAACTCATTAAAAACAACGGGTAAATTAGACTATTTTGATATATTTATATTAAGTGATTCTACAGATCCAAATAAATGGATTGCGGAAGAATCACTTTGGGTTAAACTTTGTCAGCAACTCAATGCATTCGGCAGAATATATTATAGAAGACGCGAAAACAGTTATCACAAAAAAGCAGGAAATATTGCTGACTTCTGCAAATCATGGGGTGCACAGTACCGCTATATGCTTTGTCTGGATGCAGACAGTATAATGACGGGTGACTCCATCGTAAGTTTAGTTAAGATAATGGAAGCAAATAAAGAAATTGGAATATGTCAGACAGCACCTGTTATTATTAGAGGAGAAACACTTTATGCTAGAATGATGCAGTTTGCCAGTAACTTTTACGGCTCATTATTTCAATCTGGACTTAACTTCTGGCAGCAGGGTAGCGGTAATTTTTGGGGGCATAATGCTATACTCAGAATAGCTCCTTTCATGGAATTCTGCTCACTTCCGCGACTGCCTGGAAAAGAACCTCTTGGTGGAAAAATATTAAGTCATGATTTCGTTGAAGCAGCCCTGATGCGTAAAGCAGGATGGGCAGTTTGGCTTGCATATGATATTGGTGGAAGTTATGAAGAAACTCCACCCAATCTGATTGAAAATGCAGTAAGAGACCGTAGATGGTGCCAGGGTAATTTTCAGCATACATGGCTTGTTCTGTCCAAGGGCCTGCCTGGACCAAACAGAATGCATATGTTAAATGGCATAATGTCCTACCTGGGCTCATTAATTTGGCTAATTTTTCTTGTGTTCAGTACATTAAGTGTAATTGATACATATGAAACAAATTTATCCATAATAACCGTATCAAGTTTTGCAGATTTTATAAACATGTCTATAGGACAGGAATGTTTTATGATTTTTGCGATTACTCTTATCATTATCTTGCTTCCTAAGTTTCTCAGTTTGTTAAGATATATTCTATTTTTCAGAAATAAAATCGTAGAATACGGAGGTTTATTTAAACTGTTTCTAAGTATAATTTTAGAAATTATTCTTTCTGCAGTAATGGCACCTGTTCAGATGTTATTTCATTCCAAATTTGTACTCAGTACACTTAGCGGAAAAGGAGTTGCATGGAATCCTCAAAACAGAAACTCAGAAGACGGCATCAAATTTTCTGCAGCATTCAGAGTTCACTATATTCATACAATAATTGGTATTGTATGGGCTCTGATCGCATATAAATACAGTTACGCATTTTTTTGGTGGCTGTCCCCTATTACATTCAGTATGTGTCTATCAATACCTATATCAATACTGCTAAGTAAAATAAGTGTTGGATCTTTTTTGAGGAAATTAGGTCTTTTTTTGATCCCGTCTGAAACAGCACCAAACAGAACTTTATCCAGTTTTGAAAATGCTTTTAATAGTGATTTATTAACAATTGACAGTAAATTGCTATCTTCAAAATATTATGGCATAACACAGGCTGTAGTGGATCCATATATAAATGCAATTCATACAATGCTGCTTTATGAACGTCAGAGCAAAAACATTAATGAGGAAACTAAACCTCATCCTCTTGCAGAAAAGCTGCTAACGGAAGGTCCTGAATCTTTAACTTTAGATGAAATAAAATCAATATTAATAGATCCTACAGGTATGCGTTGGCTCTATCAGCAAATTTGGCTAAGACCATCAAATACATTGGCACTTACCTGGCAGCAGGTTTTAGCCGATATATAAAGATATTTTTGATTGTTGATTTTGATTGAATATTTTCTTCACAGACAGAACATAAGGAAATTAAATTATGAGTATAAAATCAGGCTTTAATAAAATAGTAACTTTAGTAATTTTACTATCAATATTTGTTTTTTATTCATCTAAGTCTTTCAGTACGCCAAAAGCTTGTCAAAATAATTTCACATATAAAAATGTAGTCAAAATAGCAGAAAATCTATCAAAAAAACCTTTTAAACCAAGAGTCTCCAATTTACCTGAATCTGTCAAGAATCTGACATACAGTCAATATAACATGATAAATTTCAAACAGAAAAATGGATTATGGACTAAAGATAAACTGCCGTTTATGATTAACTTTTTCCCATTAGGAACCAAATTATACACTGTTCCTGTGGAACTAAACGAAATTATAAATGGAAAGGCAACAAAAATTCCATATGATCAAAATAACTTTACCTACTACGGACCTGTTGTTTTTGCACAGAAAGCAATGCCGATAGATGCCGGATACGCAGGTTTCCAAATAGTACATAATGATAGTGCTGGGTCGCCTGAATTTGCAGTTTTTCTCGGTAACAGTTACTTCAGAATACTATCCAAAGGAAGTTCATATGGACTATCGGCCAGAGGAATTGCCATTAATACAGGATTAGAGGGAGTAAGTGAAGAGTTTCCAGCTTTCACAAAATATTGGTTGAAAAAACCAGCTAAAGACGATAAATGTTTAATAATCTATGCCATTTTAGAAGGCAAGAGTATTACAGGAGCATATCATTTTACTTTAACGCCGGGAGAAACTGCAGTAGTCAAGATAAAATCAACACTGTATTTAAGAAATAAAGTAGAACTTTTAGGTTTGTCTCCATTAACTTCTATGTACTGGTTTGACGAATATACCAACTATCACTTCAACGATTACAGACCTCAGGTTCATAATTCCGAAGGACTTATAATATCAAAAAATAAAGGCAGTGATATTATATGGAAACCTTTAGTAAATTATCCTAAACATAAAATGAATAATAATGATACGAAAACCATTACACCTGATTATTACGGACTAATACAACGTACTAGAGGATATAATAATTATATGGATCCACTTGTAAGATATCATTTAAATCCAAGTGCATGGATCATACCGAATAACGATTGGAAATCAGGTACTGTACGCCTTTTTCAACTGCAGACAACCAATGAATGGCTTGATAATATTAACACGTTCTGGATGCCTGACAACTATCCAGAAATAGGGAAACCTTATAATTTTGATTATACCATATTTTTTTCACTGAAAGAACCTAATGAAAAATTAGCTTATGTAAAGTTCACAAATAGTGGTTTGAAAGAGCTGAGCAGTCAAATGGAAAAATTAGGTAATCAGGACAGTGTCTTCGTATTATCTTATGCCGGCAATGAAATTAAGAAAACAAATATAAAAGTAAAACTTGAAGTTTCAGATGGTGTAAATATAGTTCAACATCCGGAAGCAAAATATATTTCAGACAATAATACTTTGAGAGTGTTATTTATATTAAAAGCGAATCAATTGTCATATTCTGATAATCCATATATATTAAAATGTACATTATTCAAAGATAATAAACAGATATCTGAAACATGGTACTATCAGTGGTATCCTCGAATTCAGTAGTTTTATCATACATAACATTGCTAGATTAAAAATTTATAAAGTTTGTTAATCATTTTTATTCTGATAATTTTTAATCTTATGATGTGCAATGGTCTGACAATCAGGAGCAACTAATATGGAAGAATCATATAATAGTTATAAAATAGTTAAAATAAATAAAACTGTGGATATACTGCTCACAGGCAGAAAAACTCCTCAGAAATATATTATTTACCTTAGCTTATCTTCAAAATATAGCAAAAACCACGAAACAATAAATGAGTATATAAATAGTGAAAAACCATTTCTTCCTACGTCTCAGATAATAAGTAAAGATAAAATTGAATTTGCAGCTATAAACCTGAATGAAATTTTTTATGTTAAAGATGGACTAAAAGTTTCTAATCCTGTCTTCTATAGGCAGGCAATAATTACACTCACAAACGGAATAAAATTAAAGACAGGAGTTGTTAAAACTTATTCCAAAGGATATGAAAGGGTGATTGATTATTTAAATGTAAAAGATCAGTTTATCGAATTTGTACACGAAAATCAGTATATTCATGTTAATAAGAACAAAATTCTTAAAGTACTAGAAATACAGTCTGAATAAATTATTTTCTAATTAGTAGTAAATGTAAATTATTAAATTCGAAAATTGGTTCAAAAATCAGCAATTTGAATTCCAACCTCAGAATTATTAATTTTATCCTTCAATTTGTGTATATCTTCCAATCTTACAATTATCCTTTTTAATGACATAATAAAATGAGAACATCTGCTTTTAAAATGCATCTCAGCATCTCCCATTAACGCTTTTTGCCTAAGATTAAGCTTAATGTTTTCAATATTATATACAGCATTCTTTATTTTATTCTCATATTCTTTGCATATTTCATCACTGCTCTTACCAAAGTCTTTAATAAGATCATTTATATCATCAAGATATTGTCTGCTTATCGACCTGACAAACTCCAGCACGCTCTGATCTATATTTTGAATTTCATTAATAAGGTAAATCAACCGTCTATTCTGAATGAACCATTCATTTATTATATTAAAGCCATACTCATCAATTTTCCCAAGGACATGCAATCTGTTTAAAATGAAGCTTATAGAGTTCAACTCCTGTATTTCATAGTTTTTTGAAACTTTCTTTTCAGACAGTAATCGAATCCCTCTGATATGTTCGCCATAATCATTAATTTGCGATTGCAGGGTATCTAAATATTTTTCTCTAAAAATAACCTGATTGACAGCCCATGAACATATAATACCAAACAGAATTCCGATAATTCTATACGTTATATCTACTACATTCGTAACCTGGCTAAAATCTACTGTAGTTGCAACAAGATATGCCAATGATATCTGCAGTCCAATGTAGGCTACTGCTTCTCTGCCGCATTTTACATAGGCACCTATGAAAGTTGCAGTGAACAGACATGCCAGATAAACAGTGAATGATGTAGTTTGGAGGCACAAAAAGGAAAAACCTAGAAATGCTCCGATACAGCAGCCGATAATACGCTGGAGACTTCTGAAATTTCCAAACACCTCATCTGGATAGCTGACAGTTACAATCGCTATAACAATTTCTACACCGCTAGTCTGTGTAATAGGAAGTTCAAGCATCCACCAAAACCATATTACTACCAACATTGATATTCCAGTTCTAATACCATATTTAAGTGATGGTAAATGAATATTAAACTTATATCCAAATATTTGGAAAACTGCAAAAGATTTATTTAACTTTTTAGAATCATCAGGAATAATTCTTTTATCTTTAAACAGTTTATCTACTGATAATATTGAAAAATAAAGTTCAAATATTTCTCTTGCAAGAAGTACAGACTCATGAAGCATTAATATATCAGTTACAGGATAGTGAGAATGTTCACCACTCCCATATTTTTTCCTGTATTTTAATTCAAACTCCTCGAACAGTTTATCTGTTTTTGTTTTCAGCTTATATAGTTTTTTTTCGTTATTATTAATGATAATCAAATATAGTTCATCAAGGTATGCATTAATTCTATCAAATGTAAAACTAAAATTTTTTTGAAAATTCAAACTTCTAAGTCTTTTAATTGAATTATTGAAAAGGATAAAACTTTCAGTTAATTCACTTAATCGCAAAGTTTCCTTGGAAAGTTTGAAAAAGAAATCTTTACAGTTTCGTTTCTCAACGCTTGATGCAGTTTTTAGCTTATTATATTCATTTAATCTCTTTTTAAATTCTTCATAATGCAAAGATACAGTATCATCATCAGCATCTTCCCCATGCATATATTTATTAAAAATTTCTTTTATAAGCTGAAACGCCTTCTTTCTCATTTTAGCATGCATAAGAGCCATATCATTTGTTGCAAAAAAAGGCCATAAATAAAGATGCACTAAAAATGTAGATGCAATTCCAAGCAAGACAGTATAAGTCCTGTTGTATGCAACATATATCATGTCTCTGGTATCAACAAGCCCCAAACTTTCAACATCTATTATCATAAAAGTTACTATAATAAGATACCAAAAATACCCATATTCTGACCTTTCTCTCTTGTAGTAGCATATTGTGCACAATAAAAGTATACAAATCGAAAAATAAAGATGATTTTGCTGAAATAAACCAAATATAAAAACAGATAAAAATGCTCCGATCAATGTCCCGAATATTCTGCACAGCCCTTTTCTAAAAGTAGCTCCTGTATTTGCCTCTGACATTATAAGTGCACTCATTCCAGCATAAAAAACTAAATCCAATTCCATTATGTAAGCCGCCGCCACTGCTATTACACAGGCGAGTGCTGACTTTGTAGATATTTTTACATTTCTATGATTCCATGAAAATCCTGCATAATGCCTTCTAAGTTCAGTAGAAATACTATTGTAGTAATACGACAAAGCCATAAATAGATTCTTTGATAGATGTTTGACTTAATTCTTATTATCTAATTCTAACTAAAAAATCACTCTCTACAATTTACTAAATCCTGAAAATATTATTTTATAAATAAAATGATTTTTATATGCTCTACATAATTCATTGAATAGGTAGAAAATTATATTATAATTATTTGAAAATTTGTTTTTATCAAAAACTTCAGAGGATAATTAAAAATGAAAAAAAGCTTCAACATTCTTGCAGTGATAATGGGTACAATATTACTAACATTCACTATCCCATCATGTAAAAGTAAAAAATCTGTACAGACTACGACCAATAATACAGCTGACAGTATAAGTAATACTACTCATGAATCCGCTAATAAAATTAATACTATTACTGAAAATACTTCAAATAAAATCAAAAAGTTATCTACGGACACTTCAAACAAAATCAACCAGATTGATTTAAACAACCTTGGTAAGGGGAATAATTAAATCTATCACAGAACATTTCTAATTAATATCTGTTCCAATGATGAATCAGTAGCAGTAAAACGTTAATATTCGTTTCAGATTCCAGTCTTAAATTTTGCTCAAGCTATACTTTTAGTGAAAGTTTTATTTTGGGCCCAGATTTTCATAAGTATTATTATAATTATGCTGATTATCAAGATTATTATACATAGAAAAACAGGATTTGTTTTAGGTAAAAATGAGATAACAAGCATACCAATAGCAGAGCAGAACATTTGAAGAAATCCCATAATCGCCGCAGCAGCTCCGGATAAATGCTTGTAGTAGGAAACTCCTTTTGACATAGCCAACGGGAAAATTAATCCTACACAGAACACAGCTATAATAATATATATTAGCATACTCAGAATATCATAAATACCAATGCTGTACAAGAGAAGAAATATGACAGTTTCACATAAAAGGACATAAACAGCTGAACTTATTAATGAATATTGAGAGAAATGTCTTGATAAAAATTTTCCACTTGTTGCACCAGTAATAAATGCTCCTGAAGTCAGAAGAAATAACAGTGAATAATTTACTCTACTCAGCCCAAGACCCTCTTCAAAAATAAATGGGGAAACCACGTAATATGTAAACAATATTGTAAATGAAAGACTGCAGGCCAGCATATAGGAAAGAGCCTTATTATTGGTTGTAAGTACTTCTTTTAAATTACAGGCCAAAGGTCTGATAAAACTCTTTTTTTCCAACGTCAGTATTTTTAAATTGCTCTCTGGAAGTTTTCTTAATGCTAAAATGAACAGCAGAATACCTATTATTGAAAGAACAATAAAAATACTGGCCCAACTATCAAAACATTTATATATAACTGCCCCTATTATAGGAGAAAACATTGATGCAAATGATGCGACAATTGCAGAGATAGCAACTGCTGATACTAATGCCCCCTCCGAGTGGGTGTCATTTAAAACAGCTCTTGATGTAGCTATTATTGCACCCACAGCTAAACCGTCTATACATCTGCTGATTATAAAAGTATATGAATTAAATGAAAAAGCGCTAAAAAGTGTAGATAGAACAGCAAAAATCAATCCATATAAAATTATTTTTTTCCGCCCAAAAATATCAGAAATTCCACAAAATATAAGCTGTCCAAAAGCACTGCACATTACAAATAGAGCAAAAGATACCGCTGCCTCCGCACTACTCAGAGCGAGGCTCTTTTTAATATCGAAAAGAGCAGGAAGATAGATAGTTGCACTCATTTGAGCAATTATCGCCAATAAACAGCATACCAGTACAAGAGGAACCTTCAGACTTCTTTTTTTTGTATATATAGATATATTTTTTATCATAACAACTCTCACTATATTTCGATTTTATTAGAAACATAGCACTATTATCGATTTTTTACAAATATACAGTTAATAATATATTTTTATAATAAACTATTATTTTTTAACGTTTTTATTGATTTATGCCTTGAATAATATATATTATATATTGAAACTAGTATATTGGAGATAGACATGTCTTTAAAAAACAAGCTGGTAGAACAGTTAAAAAATGACATAATTAGAGGTTTACTGAAGCCCGGTGAGCAGCTTAAAATACTTGAATTAAAAAAGATTTATAAATCAGGTGGTACTCCTCTGAGGGAAGCATTAAATGAATTAGTAGGAACACACCTGGTAAATAAAAAGGAAACATGCGGATTTATAGTTGCCCCTATATCGTTAGATGACTTACAAGATATATATTTTTCAAAAATATTCGTGGAGAAAAAACTTGCATCAGACAGCATCAAAAATGGAAATGAAGAATGGGAACTTGGAATTGTTTCATCATACTACACTCTTTCAAAAATTGAGAAAAATAAAATTTTTGCAGACAGTATTAATTTTGAAGAGTGGGATAAAAAATTAGGAGCATTCAAGTCAAGTATATACTGCAAAGCAAATTTACGAAAAATTATTTATTTTTATCACTGGCTGGACAAGCAACAGCAAAGGTATAGATATCTATGGTTTGAACACTATAAAAATGATAAAAAAAAAATTAATATATCTGCTGTTTTCCATCTGAAATTAAAAGATGCTGTTCTGGAAAGAAACGAAGAAAAAACTCATAAAATAATTACTGATCATACATCTTTTCTGATTGAATCTCTGTCTCAACTTATTTAATTATTTTATCGTTTAATACCCGGGTATTCCCATATTCCGCAGATGCGTAGTAAATCTCTAAAAATTACAATTTTTTCATTATGAGATATATCCTGTAAAACCCCAATAGGTATATCTAAATAAACAAGATTATCGAATTTGATATAAATATTTTCCTCCGTACACTCTTCCGCAAATATAGCTAATGCTCTTCTGATATGACTAGCGCTGGTTATCAGTGTAGCATTTTTAATCTCAAGTATCTTCAGTATATTGACTGTACAAATTCCATTACCTACAGTATCCTCAGACAGATCATCTATATATACTTTATCATTAGGTACATTTTTATTTAACAGCCAGTTTTTCATTACATAAGATTCTGTAACGCCACCAATAGGCATTCCACCGCTTAATATAATCACAGAGTTTGGATTTAATTTAAAAAGTTTTAGTCCCTGTTTTAAGCGCCCTTCCAATACTGGAGAAATTCCTCCACCGTTATCTGAAAGAGCATAGCCTAAAATTACTATCGCATTATTCTCCCTTTTATATTTTTTAGGTATTACTTTGATTTTTTTATGTAAAATTTTATCTGTCATATTAATTGCATTGATAAATTTCTCAATTTTATCAGGATACAATTTTTTCAGATAATTTATTGTAGTAGTGTAAGCCTTAGAATTTCCTCCAAACCGGCTGTATACAGCATAAAGAACAGATGCATTAAAGTTTTCAGGATCCATTCGCAGGATTTCTTCATACGTATTTAAAGCTTCCTTGGTCTTTCCCTGTAATATTTCCGTTGAGGCTTCATCAAACCTCAAATCCAACCTGCGTGGGGCAAGGTCAATTGCTTTTTTAAAGATAGCTTCAACTACATCTAGTTTTCCTCTCAGCGTTATTCCTTTAAAAAATTCATCTTCATTCTTTTTTATATCTCCGCCATGCCAGTAAAAATAAATCGCGTCCTGTATTAACTCTTCGACTTTAGCCTGATTATGAATTTTTTTAGCGGTGGTTTTATCAAAATGTTCTTCTTTAAATTCTTCTCTGTTTACATGTATTTCTTTGATTAAATTAAAGGTAGAGGAAAGGCTTTTTTTTACAGATTTCTTCATAGAAACATACCGATTTAATACGTTTAATATATTAAGTATTATAAATCAAAAACGCCATTATAACAATGATACATTTTTTGCAATACGTATTGGTAAATCTGCATTGGAGGATTAAATGTATCTATTAAAATATAAATTAATATAGTTTAGGTTACAGCATGCAATTCAGAAAAGAAAAAGTTGTTATAAGAGATACTGAAGCATCAAGCTTATTACCGGGTACAATTTTTAATGAGATTGTAAAATCCGGTCAGCTAAGAGCCTGTTTTCCGTATGAATCTGAAATGCGTGAATCAAACTTATTTATAAAAAGAATGAAAGATCATTGTCATTTATATGCGGTCTATTATTCCAATATTCTCTGTGGTGCAGCATGGATAACTTATTGGGAGCATAAAACTGCCAGACTGACTTTTGCTGCTTTTAAAACAAGTGCCAGACTCTATTTTTATGACATCATGAAAGAAACAGCCCGACAGTTAGTTCACCTCAGGGATTCCGATGGAAATTTTTATTATGACTCTCTTTACGGTATAATAGAGGAGGATAACAAAAAAGTCATTAGAGCTGTGAGATTATCTGGACTTAAAAAAACAGGATTCATACCTAATTTTTACGGTATAAGAAAAAACGCTGTTATATTTTCACTCACAAGAAGCTATTTCTAGACAAATATAATTCTGAATAAAGCTCACATGAAGTAAAGCTTTAATTTGAAAGCTTTCAAATATTTCACTATCTGCTTTTTTATCATTCATCTTAATTAATCATGCCATGTATTCTTCGCATAAATATTACATGAAATTTGAATTCCTAGCTTATTTGTAATAAAGTCATATAAATAAAATAATGTTTTTATTAATTTTTTTAATTAAAAAAGTATCAACTGTTTATGTAAAAATCAGACTATCTGAAAAACAACGACAGTGCTAAAGGTTTACCACTTTTTATAAATAAGGAGTAGTTTAAAAATGAGAAACGGATATTTAGAAGGCAAAAAAGTCCTTATTATGGGTATTGCTAATGATAAAAGTATAGCATGGGGCTGCGCTAAAAAAATGAAAGAGGAAGGCGCCAGTATTGCAATGAATTATCTGACCCCTAAAGCTAAACCTTTTGTTGAACCTCTAGCCAATCAGGTAGAAGCTGAAATATTCATGCAATGCGATGTTACAAATGAAGAAGAAAAACAGGCATTGGTAAAAGAATTAGAAAATAAATGGGGGAAGGTAGATGTATTTATACACTCTATGGCATTTGCTAAAAAAGAGGACCTCAACGGCAGAGTAGTAGATACTTCCCACGACGGTTTCATGCAGGCGATGGATGTAAGCGTATACTCTCTTATTGATATGACTCAGCGTCTTCTTCCTATGCTTTCAAAAGCAAAAGGAAATATTATTACAATGAGCTATATAGGAGCTACAAGGTCAGTCCCTCACTATAATATAATGGGTGTAGCTAAAGCTGCATTAGAAGCAAGTGTGAGATATCTAGCTTACGATCTGGGTAAAGAAGAAATTAGAGTAAATGCCATTTCATCAGGTCCCATATCAACCAGAGCTGCATCAGGAATCCTTGGATTTGACATCCTGCAGAGTGAAAGTGAAAAACGTAATCCAATAAGAAAAAGCCTCACAATTGAAGATGTTGCTGGAACAGCATTATATCTTTCAAGTGAACTGTCTAACGGAGTAACCGGTGAATTGGTATTTGTTGATAACGGATTCCATATGACAGCATATTAATCTAAGAGATTAAATAGAGTGTTATCATGTAGCGGATAGACTCGCGGCTATAACTGTAGCCTATTTTTCATTGATCTAAAATCTAAATATGGCAGGAACTCGAATGGAATATCTAAAGTTTGAAAAAAAAGATAATATCGGGATTATAAAAATTAATAATCCTGAAAGTTTAAATGCTTTAAATAGCAAAATGCTAATAGAACTTGAACAATTGCTGCTTGATATTTCTTCTGACAACCATATCAGAGTACTTGTTATTACCGGGATAGGCAAGGCCTTTGCTGCAGGTGCCAATATTAAAGAATTTCAAAGTATGACTCCTTATGAGGCAAAGGAATATGCTGCTTATGGTAAATCGATATTTGCATTAATAGAAAATTTTCCTACTCCTGTTATATCGGCTGTTAACGGCTACGCACTGGGAGGAGGATTAGAACTTGTATTGAGTACAGATTTTACTTATGCTTCAGAAAAAGCTTTACTCGGTTTGCCTGAACTGACACTCGGTCTAATTCCTGGTTTTGGCGGCTGCAAGCGACTTTCTGACAGAATTGGTATACAATTAGCTAAGGAGTTAATTTTTACTGCCAGTATGTTAGATGCACAGCAGGCACTGAATATTGGTTTGATAACCAAAGTAACTAAACCTGAAGAACTGATGGATGAGGTTTTTAAAACTGCAGAAGAAATACAAAAATTTAGTCCAAATGCAGTAAAAGAAGTTAAAGAATTATTAAATTCGTGTAAAGATTATTCTTTTGATCAGGTTGCAGAAATAGAAAACAATAAGTTTGGCCTAATATTTTCACATGCAGAAGCAATAGAAGGAATAGCTGCTTTTGTTAATAAACATAAAAAATAAAAATTTAACAGCGTTTAACTGATAATTGGGATAATATGGAATAAACAGTTTTAACTTATAGGCAAAATATGACAGGAATAAAGAAAGTAGGAGTTCTCAGTAATGATTCACCTGAATTTGTTTCCATTCGTATTTTTATACCGATGATTAATGAAGCAATTTTAGTACTGCAGGTACAAATTGCAGATTTTATAGAATTAGATATTTGTTTATCCATAATAGAAGTTCTTTGCAAGGACCTGGACGAGACAAAATATAGACCTGCACCTTTACTGAAAAGAATGGTTGCTGCCGGATACCTTGGCAAAATAACAGGTAGAGATTTCTACGAATATTAGAATTTATAAAATAGGAGAATAATTAATGAACCGTTCATTAAGAAATGTTACTATAATAGGTACTGGGTCATATATACCTGAAGAAATAAGACCTAACAAGTTTTTTGAAAAAGTGGGATCAACTGAAGAATGGATTTATAATAATTTAGGAATTACAGAAAGGCATATTGCTGCTGAAAACGAAGCAACAAGTGATCTTGCAGCCAAAGCAGGTTTGAAAGCTATTGAAGATGCAAATTTAACTGTTGACGATATTGATTTGATTATAGTTGCAACTGCAACACCTGACAGACCGGCACCGTCTACAGCATGCTTTGTTCAGGATAAACTTAAAGCACACAATGCTGCTGCTTTTGATATGCTTGCTGTCTGTGCTGGTTTCATGTATGGAATGTCAATTGGCTGTCAATATATTGCTAGTGCTACATTTAACAATGTACTGGTTATAGGAGCTGACACATTTTCAAAAATAACTGACTGGGAAAGAAGAGACTCAGTATTTTTCGGTGACGGCGCTGGTGCTGCAGTTCTGTCTCACACAGATTGTGACAACGGATTTCTTGGGTATAGAATATGCTCTGACGGCAGCGGTAAATACGGTTTTACCATACCAGGCGGAGGATCAGAAATGCCATTCAGCACAAAAGTTTTAGATGATAGACTTCATTACTGGCACATGGATGGCAAAGCTGTTTATAATTCAGCAACTAAAGTAGTTCCCGATGTCATAAATAAAGTTTTAAAAGACACCGGTTTAACACCAGAGGATATTGACTGCGTTATCCCACATCAACCAAGTAAAAATATGCTTAAAAAGATTTTTAAAGATGTAGGCATCCCGTGGGATAAAGTACAGACAAATATGGATAAATATGCCAATACTTCGGGAGCAACTGTACCGATAATGCTTGATGAAACAAATAAAGCAGGAAAACTGAAAAAAGGTGATACTGTTCTTTTTGTTGCTATAGGTGCAGGATGGACCTGGAGCGCAGGTATCATGAAATGGACTAAATAAATCACTGCAATTCAACAGGAGAAGAAGCGAGTTTTTTTTACTCTCCATTCTCTCCTGTATGATTGGATCTAGAATTTATTTATCTAAAATGAAAGGTGGAACCTGCGCTCTTTGAATTTTAATATTCTGCCACACATTACCTGTAACATAAACTTCATTATCAAGCCATTGACTTTTTAGTGCTTTTAACGATTCAAATTCACAGACTACCAAAGATCCAATCATTTTACCATCATCACTTAAGATAGCAGAGGCATATAAAAATATACCTTTATCATAATTATCTTTAAAATTTACTAAATGCTGTTCTCTAACAGCAAGTCTTCTTTCCATTGCCTTACTATCTTTACCATCATATCCTAGAACTAGAAACTGCATTATACATATCCCTTCTTTTGGTATCTAATTATGATTTATTTTTCTATATTTAATTAAATCATTTACACATACAATAGGATAGCTGTTAGCTATTGCAAACTTCATAATTTCAGGTAATTTAGCCATTTCACCATTTGGTTTAGTCAGTTCACACAACACTCCATATGGTTTCAGGCCGGCAAGTTTCATCAAATCTACAGTAGCTTCAGTATGGCCTTCCCTTTCCAAAACTCTGCCGGGTTTTGCGGACAAAGGAAAAACATGTCCGGGTTTATTTAAATCTCCAGGTTTTGCATTATCATTTATAGCAGTTCTTATGGTTTGAACACGGTCTTTTGCAGATACCCCTGTTGTAACTCCTTTACTAGCTTCTACAGAAACAGTAAATCCTGTACCAAAAGCACTGGTGTTTTCTTCTACCATCATAGGTAATTTTAAAGACGCTATTTTCTCTTCCGGCAGACATAAGCAGACAATTCCGCTGCATTCTCTGATCAGTACAGCCATCTTTTCATCATTTAACGATTCTGCTGAAAAAATAAGATCTCCTTCATTTTCTCTGTCTTCATCATCAATAACTAATACACCATTACCAACTTGTAGAGATTTTAATGCATTTTTTACACGGGCAGTTTCATCCCCGAATTTTTCAAGTGACATCTGATTCATGCGAATACTCCTCTTATTTAATTAAATAACATGAATCAGGGCGTAGAAATAGGAAGTATCCAATACTATGAGCACTAAATATTTATCCTCTTCCATCCGGACTTTAACCGTCGGCTCTGGACTTTAACCAGATCAGCAGACTTTTCTTAAACAGAAAACGCTCGCGGGCTTTTCAAAAATTGAATTACCGCCGGTGGAGAATTTCACTCCGCCCTGAGAACTAATCTTACTATAATAATACCATACCTATTTAAATCAACTATATTATTATTTCTTTGATAGATCCATTGATAGTTTTTCAAGGATCTTCATTCCCAATTCATCAACGGAAACAGCGGAGTTGGAAAGAACTACAACACCAGTTTTTGTACCTTCAAAAAAACCAATAAAACTTCTATATCCACCTGTTCCGCCGTTATGCCATATTATATTACGGTCTGGAACTTTAGATACTACCCAACCTGATGCCTGTTCAAAGCCTGTGCTTTTCGGGTGAAATTTAACTAAATGGCTTTCCTGAATAGCTTTCCCTAAAGTTGAATCGGACTTTATTACGTTTGCTTTCAAATACTTAAGCATATCATTTATTGTTGATTTTAAAGCGCCGGCGCCGGCAAATGAGCCTAATAATTTCCAGTTTTCAGCAGGTTTACCATCTGCTAAATACCCCTGGGCTAATCTTTTCTTCTGATCAGCAGAAAGTGTAACGCTTGTATCATACATACCCAGCTTATCAAGTATTTTCTTATTTATAACATTTGCATACGTGCTTCCTGCTCTTAGTGCGAGAACATGACCTAACAATCCAAAGCCAAGATTTGAATATTCATATTCTGCCCCAACAGCCCTTGTTAATTTATAATTATTCAAAAAATTATATAAATCTTTGACAGTATAAGCGGCATAAGGATTTTTTGGATTCTTTTCGGCTTCAGCGAAATTCGTTGGCAAACAAGGCAGTCCTGATGTTTGTGTCACTAAACTTTCAAGAGTTATTTTTTTTCTCCCATAAGTCGGTGTTGTTATACCTTTTGGCAGAAATTTTTTAATTGAATCATTAACGTTCAACAACCCCTGCTCCTGCATTTCCAACAGAGCAATTGCCGTAAAAGTTTTTGTTATTGAACCGATTTCAAATTCACTGTTATTATTTGGTTTTATATCCGTCCCTTTCTTGATTACACCATAGAAATGTGTTGATTCTTTTCCTTTATTAACTATTCCGATTGCCAAGCCTGCATTAACTTTTTGAGAGATATAGGTTTTTGCTAATTCGTCAATAGTTGTTTTGTTAGTAACTTTTGGATATCTAATTGGTATTTGGTTTAAAAAATATAGTTCAGTATATTTTCCTTCATTGCTTAAACTAAGAAACATGAAAAGATTATTTTTTCCAAAATGTATTTTGAATACATAACAATCAGGCGTAATTTCCGGTGTTTTATCTATTTTGGTAATTTCACTATATGTTGATTTTATATTTTTAAAAGAATTCACAAGATCTTCACATTTTACCTGTTCCTGTATTTTTTTACTGCATCTTTTCCAAATATCAACATAATTTCCAGCATTATAATCTTTTACAACCTGTTTTGCAGCTGTAGTATACTTCTCAAGTTCTTTATTCTGGCTAGCAGCATAGATTGATGTAGTTAGGCATATAGCCATCAAAAGCAAAAATATTTTTCCCATCTACTCTTTTCCCCCCACTCCTTTTAATTTTCAACATAAAATAGTTCATCAACAATCTATTTTTATCGGTATTCAATGTTTGCTTCTTTTCTTTCAGGGAGATAAGCATACTTATATTCTGGATAACCTAATATCATCGCACCGTAACATACATGTCCATCCGGCAATGAGATATATTCCAACATAGGTTGATACAACTCCTCTATTACATGATAAAACAAACCTATCCAGCATGTACCGAATCCTGATGAAATCGCAGCAAACTCAAAATAATCAAGAGCTATAATACCGTCAATATGCCTTATTGTTCCTGTTTCAGGACCATGAACTATAATAAAATGAGGAGCATTTCTGCAGATTGGATCATTGCCGTCATTCCATTCCCTGATAAACCTACTGAACACTTTAACATATCTATCTGAAACGGATCCATCCCCTGCCTTTAATTTATTTTTCATCCATTCTATTGTCAGTCTCGATATCTCTTTTATTTTTTCTGCATCAGAATAGATCAGCCAATCCACTTGATGAGCATTAGAAGCAGATGGAGCATAACGTGCTATATCAATCAGTTTACCTATCTCATGATCAGATATTTTAGTAGCTTTGTACTTACGAATAGAGCGTCTATTTTTGATTAGTTTCTTAACAATATCACCACAATTATTCCAATTATTTGATGCATCCATTAAGCCATCATTATTTCCTTCAGGCAAAAAGACGGCTTTTGATTTACATATAGCAATGCAGTGCCCGCACTTGTTACAATAATCTTCTGCATCTTTAATAAAAAATACTTCCTGTTTACCTTCAGACCA
Source organism: Victivallales bacterium (assembly GCA_036011305.1). Taxonomy (GTDB): domain Bacteria; phylum Verrucomicrobiota; class Lentisphaeria; order Victivallales; family GWF2-38-69; genus DASCNA01. Next base: position 7,971 of record DASCNA010000224.1, on the reverse strand, counting down.
TTCCAGTATTCTTACAGAACATACATCAATACATTCTTTGCATTTTATACATTTTGATTTATCTATTGAAAAATCTTTACTGTTATTCATAATCTATCCTCCAATTTGAGTCTAGGCTCAACTGTCATACTTCAAATTTAACGATACTTATATTTTATATTTTTATACTCACTATAAATCGACGGTTCACTTTCACAAAACTAGTAATTACGTGTTGTTTCACAATCAGGAACATACAAAGCTCCATAATGACAAAGCTCAACACAGCAGAAACATGAAATACAATTGTTATCAATTTTAAATTCAGGTTCCAAAGATAAAGATTTTGCAGGACAATTTGTTATACATTCTCCACACATAACACACTTACTTTTTTCATACAAAGGTTTTATGTTAAATCTGTTTGTAAACATAGGATATAAACTTGAACATATTTTATTTTTATCCTTTTCAAGTCTCTTATAAGTTGATGGAAGTTTATAGTTTTGTATTACTTCAAAATCACCATCAATATATATAGTGTTCTTTTCAAAATTTCCCAATTCCCTTTTACAGGCAGCATAAATAATACAAGGTTCATTCACTTCCAACCCCATCATTCTTGTCATGACACTATCTAAAGCTAAAGCATCATTAGAAGCTAACAGTTTTCCCAAATATCTCACTTCCCCGCCAAATGAAGGACCATTATATTCTAAGATATTGATGGCATCCATTATATTTAAATCAGGAGGTCTAGTTTCAAATATATCACAGATTAAATTCCCGAACTGTTCATTATTATCAACTTTAATATGCATTCTAGATTTCTCTATCCCAGGTATATATCCAAAGGTATTTTTTATAGCCCCACTATTCAAAGCTGAGACATGTGATTTCATCTTAGGCAGATTTATAATATAATCAACTTCAAAAATCAGTTTGGATATGTAGAAATTTATATTTGTATGATTACCTGTTTTTTTTACAACCTGAGTAGAAAATGGAATATAACATCCTTCAGATGCATCATATATTCCTGTTATTTTTGCAACTTCTGTACTATTTTTAACCATACCTCCTGGGTTATCTCCAACAAAAACTTCTGCATTTCGTGATTGACATTCCTTAACCACTGCATTTACAATTCTGGGATCAGTTGTATGTGCTAAATCAGGTTTTGAAGGTCCAAGGATATTTGGTTTTATTAACACTTTCTTTCCATCGAAATTTTCAGGAGCGAATTGATCCATAATCAATTTTATCTGTTCAGAAATATTATCCTCAACATTTCTTATAACAACTTTTGACGTTGTAGTAGCCATAACATCAATATTTCCTTCTTAATTTTGTTACAATCTAGTAATTTAAGTCTGACTGAATCAATTTACCTATTAAATTGATTTTACCATTCATCGTCTTTTTAATTTTCATTATGGTAAAACCTGTAACCATGTTGTTTTGTAAATTTTTCTATAAAATCAATAGGTGATTCTACTAACTGTTCTATATGATAAACACCGAATGAATACTCTGATGTATACATAAGTTCTGCAACATCTGCAGCAAATAATCCGGTAGCCATGTGTTCTTTGGATCCGCTTACTGAATAAGAGAAAATCTTTGATACATTATCTTTCTTCCCCTTGCAATCAGCTTTAATAATAAATAAATTTGAAGATCCTATCTTTATTTTTAAACACAGAAAAAGTAACCTTTTAAAAAAGGAAAAACGAAGAAGTTCAAATAGCCCCAGTTTCCTAAGTATATACAACAAATGCGACATGAATGATGGTTCAAAACATACCCACATTGATGAATAATCAAGCTTTAGATTCTTTCCTAAAATCTGATGATCTGAAAAATCAAATCGATAGGCTTTCCTCAATCCTATACTTTCAGGAAACAAACTCTTTCTGCCTTTATCAAATGCTTTGACTAATTTTCTAATCCCATTTTCATAAACGTAGAATTTGTCGCTAAATTTACTAATAAACCAATTTACAGTTGCACTTCCATGAGGCTCACCAAGTCCACCTAAAATATAAAGATTCAACTGAGACATTTCATCCAGTTTGGATTTTCCGTAACTTGCAAGAAGGTTTGTTAATCCCGGTGCTAAACCGACACTAATAAGAATTGTAGTATTATATTCTCTTGCTAAATCATTGAGCTTTTCTACTTTTAGGGAAAATTCATAGTTTGCAGTTATATCAATATAATTAATTCTTCTTTTTATACATGCTTCTATAAATTTAGTATCTTTCTGATCAATACAAACAACGACAAGTGAAACATTTTCTAAAACGTTATCATATTCTGAATCTGAAGAAATATCTATTCTTCTTGGTAACACATTTCTTCCAGTATATGCTGATAACTCGTCTGCTTTTGCATAATTTCGACCTGCAACTATAACATTTCCAGGAAATTTATTGCCAAGTTCAATAGAAATAGTACGTCCTACATCTCCATATCCGCCAACAATCATTATTTGATTTCTGACACTATGATTATTCATTGTATAAACTCTAATTAATCTATTATAGGAATTATTCAGAAATAGATATTAAACTTAGTATATGAACTTACAATCTTCAAATTGTCAATGAAATCAAAAATGAATTATACATTACCTGTATAGCTCTTTATTTTACTAAGCGGAGCTTATTATCTCCATGATATCATCATTGACTATATAAGCTCAATATTCTATAATTACTAGAATATATACTGATGCATAAGTTCTGGATTTTAAACATTATAGATAAAAGATTCTAATGAGCACAAGACCTTTAATATTTAATGGTAAAATTAGAAAATGTTTTTTCTTCTTTTCTTGTATTAATTTGCTAAGCTATATTTATTTCATTTGTATTGAAATCTTATCAAATTTGGGAATTATTAAGTTTAAAGTAGCTTCTTCTGATGATTATTTTTATAATATTAGCTCTATAATTGTAAATATTCAGTGGCTGTGTTTATTAGCTTTACTTTATTTTACTTTTATTGGAATTATAAAAAGTTATAAGATGAACAATGAAAATGCAAAACGACTATTTTTAATTGCTCTGCCTGTGGTTCTACTTTATGCTATATTATATGTTCCTAATCATCATTTTTCTTTTATTACAATGGTAAGTATGAATTGTCTTGATTATTGCGGTTGCATTTTTTTCCTATTCTTTACAATTTTTGCTCTAGATATGCATAAAGCTTTTTACCCTAGATAAATATGTAATAATATCAACCCACATATTTTATCTTTAACTATTCACTTATTTTTTTCCATTCTATATCATTTGATCGAAACCCAGAACAAATTGCTGCTATGTACAGCAATCGATTATGCTTTTTCTCCGTGTCCTAAGAGTCGAGCCGGAAGAAAAAGTATCCTTTTAAGAAGAGCCAGTAACGCCTCCATTACAACTCCCACAATACGAAAAGGTATGGACAGCAGCCAAAGGATAGGCCACATGAGTAATATGAGTATCGCTAACGGCCAGCAGAGTACCAACACTAGTACCAAAAGAATCATTATTAATAATATTTTCATTTTATACGTCCTTCAATTTATGGATTTTTAATAACCGGATAATTTTTCCCGAAAATATATCTTTATTTATATTTTCAATACTTTTACTGAATTATCTTTGTGGACCCGGCATGAATATCCATAAAATAATATATACGAAAGCTCCAAGTCCCCCAAAGATTATTGACAGTAGAAAGATAACTCTCCATATCCATGCAGGGATTGGAGTAGATTCTCCAAGTCCTCCGCAAACGCCTCCCAACATTCTATCATATGCTGACTTTCTGATTCTTTTTAATCCTTCGAAACCGGTATCATTATTAAATTCTGAATTCATTTTTTTATCTTCTCCAATTATATTTAATTTTTGTCATATTTATCTTAAATTTAAAATTTAACACTTCCTGAACCTGATGACGTAATTGACTTTACAGTTGGTTTACCTATAACTTTCAAGTCACCGCTGCCTGCTGCTGATATTGATATTGATTTAGCTACATTTACAGTGATATCACCACTTCCAGTTAGATCGATATCTGCTCTTTCTGTTTTAAAGTTTGGTGCAGTATAATTCCCAGAAGCTTTAACAGATGTATTTTGAGTTTTACCTGAACCACCGGATATTTTAATTGAACCACTGCCAACTATTTCATTTTTTAATGAATTTGAGTCTAAATTATCTATATGAATATCTCCATCACCTAAAATTTTTAAGTTTGCCTTGTTATCAACTTTCACATATTCAGCATTAAAATTACCAGTTCCTGAGTTTACTAAATCGATATTCTGAACACTAAGATTTGGTAAATTAATATTGCCATCTCCATCAAGATGTAATTTTAAATTTTCAGAATTTATACTTCCTTTAGCTGTTATTGTACCTGTTCCCTTATTGATTATGTTACTAATATTTAATGCATTAATATTGTGTAAATTAATATTTCCATCACCAGAAAGTTCAATGTTTGTTTTCCTGTCAACCTTCAAAGATGCAGCATTAAAAGTACCTGTTCCTGAATTTACTAAATCCATTTTTGATGCGTTAGTTTTTTGTAAATCAATGTTTCCATCGCCTGAAAGTTTTATATTCGCCTTGTTGTTAACTATTACTGAATCAGCTTTAAAAGTACCTGTTCCCGAGTTAACCAAATCAATATTTGAAGCACATATATTTGCCAAATCTATATTACCATCTCCAAGAACTTTTAATTTCAGATTTTTCGAATTTATGTTGCTTTCAGTTGTTATATTACCTGTACCTTTATTGATTATACTATCTATGTTTTTTAATGTTAAATAATAAGTAACATCACTGGAATTACCCAAAAGTCCAAAAAAGATCCAATGTGTATTTTTTGTCCTGAGAATTAAGGTATCACCTTCTTTTTTACAAACGAGATTTTTTTCTTCTTTCTTGGAAGTTTTAATAGTAAGTTCGTTTTTATTGCCCTGTGTTATTACTAAGTTTCCATAAGTTGCCAATGTAATATTAGTAATGCCTTCAACAGGTCTGGTTATTCTAACTGTTTCAGCATTTAGAGGTGTTCCTGTAATTAGGAAAGCAATTGCAGTTATCCCCAGAATTAGTGTAGCTATCTTTTTCATTTATCTTACTTCCCTCTTTGTTTTACGACTGTAAAGTAATTTTATCTATTTATTTACGCCGGCACTGCATTTATCAGTTTTGTGTATAGAGCTGTAATATTATCATTCAATGGCTTAAGGCTATTATTATTATTATTTAAGCTCGATGTAATATTTTTAATAGCAGAATCATTGTCCTGAACAGCAACAGTAGTTGGTTTTACAGAGTTTATCAGTTTCATATAAAGAGCTGTTGTCTGAAAATCTATAGGATCACTACTTTTGTTATTATTAATATTTTTTATAATCTTATTCAAAGCAGCAGGATCGGATTTTACATTTTTTACCAATTCTGTATAAGTTGAAGTAATTTTGATATTCAAAGGTTCAATATTTTTATTATTTTTTATACCTGATGTGATTTCGCTTAGAGATTTATTAGTATACTGCACTGTAATTGATTCTTTGTTTACAGATTTTACTTCAGCTGCACTTGTGATAAAACATCCTAATAATGTTACTGCCAACAATGCTAATACGATCTTTTTCATTTTTCCTTCTCCCTTTTATTTTGGATTTCCTTCTAAAATTTTATTTAAATTAACTTATTATATTAGTGTACTAGCATGATAATACACCTATTAAATATATTGTCAAACATATTTATTAAAAATAATTAAATTTTTATAATATTTTTCCATTTTATATCCTTAAGTTTATTTCTTTTTAACATTTATAACTCAACGCTTTATATCTAAATCAAATACGAATTTCTTTTCCACCGTGTATTTAACTAATTTGTGGACTGGGCATAAAAATCCATAAAACCAGATACACTAAAATTCCAAGTCCTCCAAAAATTGTCGACAATACAAAAATCACTCTCCATACCCAATTTGGAATCGGAGTGCACTCTCCCAACCCTCCGCAAACACCTCCAAGAACTCTGTCATATGCAGATTTGTGAATTTCATTTAATCCTTCAAAACCTGTTCTGTTTTTAAATTTTGCTTTCTTCATTTTATTCCCTTTCATTTTTTGAATTAATGTTTTATCTCTTGCTTCTGCTATTAGTTTCCATCAAAAAAGAGTGGCTTACAAAATTTTTCTTCTGTATTAGGATAAGATTTACTAGAATGTTGCCAATGATGAACATAATTGTTGCCGCCTGCACTTGTATAGGAAACAAACTGGCAAAAAATAATTCAAGGTTTACATTAAATTATATTAATCAACAGGATAGGGAGATAATAAAATGAAACTTGACTTAGATAAAATTCAGGATTTAAGGGAAGATAAAGGATTATCGATTAATGGTCTCAGTAAGCTTCTTGGTGTTTGCAGAACTACACTCTGGAAATGGATAAAAGGACTTCTTACACCTAATGAGGATAAAGTCAGAAAATTAGCAGATGTACTGGAAGTACCTGTCAATAAAATATCTGATCTTGATGCAGCACGGCCAAAATCGAATCAGACATTAAATACACTGGCATCATCGCTCAATTCATTCGGTGATTCAAATATGCTGAAACAACAGCAGAAGTTTGATTATTTTACGAAATCCATAACTGACCTTAACAAAGAAATGGTTCATACAAATATCATTACTAAGGCACTACTGTCTTCAACTGATATTATTTTTTATATTAAAGATTTAAATCTTAATTATATTACAGCTAATAACGCATTTATTGATACCCTCAAACTTAATTCAGAATTCTGTGTTGCAGGAAAAAAAGATGAGGATCTTATTACGTTATCAGAAGCCGAAAGAAATTCTAAAGAAGACAGTAACGTTATCACATCAGGTCAACCTGTTTTAAATCGAGAGGGCGTAATTCCTGGTAGCAGACGCAGAAAATGGGGAATTATTTCCAAACATCCTATCTATGATAATGAAAATAAAATTGCGGGTCTTGTTGCCTCCTTTGTTGACATCACAGAGAAAAAAAGAAAAGAAAAAGATTCAAATGTGTAAATACTCAAGTATAAAACTCCATACTGGATGAATATTTGGAAAAATATGCGTGAATTACGATATAATAATTTTGTTTTTTTTTATCTTATAGATTTATAATGTTAGCAATTAATTTAAAGTACTGATATGACTTTTCAGAGTTAACCGAAATAGAGAAAATTATTCAAAGGTCTAAGGGAGAACTTTAAAATGAGCATGGACAAAGCACCGAAAAACAATGTATTCTACAGAAATCAAAACTGGTATTATCCAAAAATAACACACGGCAAAGGAATTTACCTTTATGATGAAAATGGGAAGGAATACATTGATGGATGCTCCGGCTCATCTGTAGCCAATATTGGACATGGTAATGAAGAAGTTGCTGAAGTGGCTGCAACACAGATAAAAACAGTTGCATTTTCTCATCTTTCCCGTTTTACTACAAATGCTATTGAAAATTGTTGCAAAGAAGTAGCTGATTTAACTCCCGGAGATGTAAATCATTCATATCTTGTCTCTGGCGGCAGTGAAGCTACCGAATCTGCAATTAAACTTGCCAGACAATACTTTGTAGAAAGAGATATAAATACTTCAAAATGGAAGATTATTTCCAGATGGAAAAGTTTTCATGGAAATACAATGGGGTCGTTGTCCATGACAGGAATTACCGGCAGGCGTAAAATATATGATCCAATTTTAATCAATTTTCCTAAAATCAATCAGGCATACTGCTACAGATGTCCATACAAAACCTATCCTGATAAATGCAGTTTCGAATGTGCTTATGAACTTGAAAACCAAATAACTCAGACAGGCCCTGAAAATATATCTGCATTCATTGCTGAACCTGTAATAGGTTCAGCTGTTCCAGGTGCAAATCCACCGAAAGAATATTTTAAAATCATTAGAG
>DASCNA010000223.1:0-2052 GCA_036011305.1 Victivallales bacterium | reverse complement strand
AGAGAAATAAAAAACTTATTTTGGATTATAAGAACGGCATTGAACTTGTAACTTCTGCAGATATTATGTCAGATAAACTGATAAGAGAAGAAATTTATAAACATTATCCTGAGCATAAAATATATTCAGAAGAGTTTATTCAGGATGACCTATCGGATGATTTTTTTGTAGAGCCATTATGGATTATTGATCCGATAGATGGAACAGTTAATTATGCTCATGGGCATTACCAGGTAGCTATTTCAATAGCTTTTGCCTATGGAGGACAACTAAAAACCGGAGTCGTTTATAATCCTTTTTTGAATGAAACATTTACCGGTATCAGAGACAAAGGCTCCTGGCTAAATGGTGTTAATGTAAATTGCAGTAAAACCAAGGATCTTAAAAGAGCAATTATAGGAACAGGTTTCCCATATGAAAAAGATGATATAGGATTATTACTAAGAAGAATTGAGGCTCTTTTAAGAAATTGCCAGGGGACGAGACGCTTAGGATCTGCTGCCTTAGATATTTGCTGGGTTGCCTCAGGAAGACTTGACGGCTATTATGAAACTATTAAACTTTGGGATTTCGCCGCAGCTTATGTTATTGCCAGAGAAAGCGGTGCAAGGCTTGGTAATATAAATTTGAGTGCAAATAATTTACCTAGAGAGTTTAACGGGAATGATTTTATTGTGGAAAATCCTGACATATATGATCAGTTAGTCAATATTTTAAAATAAAAATAAACCAGAAAGGAAAATTTATTATAATGGATATAGAAATGAAAGTTGTTCAGTTAAAATGGACAGAAGATTGCAATATTATAGTGGGACAGTCTCATTTTATAAAAACAGTTGAGGATATTTCAGAAATTATGTCTGGATATGTCCCAAATGCTGAATATGGTTTGGCTTTCAGTGAAGCTTCAGGTCCATGTCTAATAAGAACTGCCGGGAATAATGAAACATTATTAAAAGAGGCTGAAGAATGTGCTTTGAATGTCAGTGCAGGACATTCTTTTTATTTAATTACTAAAGGGTGCTTTCCAATTAATATTCTTAATCAGATAAAAAACTGTCAGGAAGTCTGCAGAATTTTCTGTGCTACAGCTAATCCTGTTCAGGTCATAACAGGCGAAACAGAGCAGGGGAGAGGCATTTTAGGCGTTATAGACGGTTTTTCCCCTAAAGGAGTTGAAGAAGAAAGCGACAGAAAAGAAAGACATGCATTGTTAAGAACTTTTAATTACAAATCTTAATATTTAAATACTAAAAAAAGGTCTGTATCATATGATACAGACCTTCTGCATTATTAAACTGTAAGCTGAAACTTAAATTGGAGCACTGCAGAAAATACTTGGATTAAAGTTTTTTATTTCTTTAATCATATCAACAACTTCACGTCCAACCATGTCAAGTTTAGCTAGATTCTGAATTCGTTTTTCAGAACGTTTCTTTTCTCTTGGAGAAAGAATATCTTCAAAAAGATTACATGCCTGAACTAAACTTACTAAAACTGCTTCTCTTGGATCAGGTATAATATCTTCATTCAGAATAAGTTCTCTCAATCTGGTTTCAACAGATTTGATCTCTTTATTGTCAATTACAGGGTAGCGTCTTGTATGGAAAACCCAGAAAATTCTTTCATCAATACGTTTTAGAATACCTTTTTCAATTAACTGATTAAGGACAAGATCTTCTGTCTCTGCAGCGTTTGAAAGAAGTATTTTTAGCCAGTATGATACAGGCATATTATTTTCAGATTCTGTAATAATATTTAAAATAGAATCTACTACTTTGTTTCCTGTTTCTCCTTTATTGATTACATATAGATGATCTATATCAGTATCAATTTTATTAAGAAGAGAAAGCTCGCAAAGCACTGCACCAATCAACGCATAACTTAAAGAAATTTCTTCTGAATAAGTAGTGATTTTCCCAGTTACGTCGTCAAGTGCCAGCAGATAAATTTCTTCAGCAAAACTTAGCATTGTATTTCCCCTTTATTCTAGTTTTTATCATTTATAATTATTTAAATTATTATTATGATCATTTTAACCATATCTAATAT
>DASCNA010000222.1:0-1735 GCA_036011305.1 Victivallales bacterium | reverse complement strand
GGATGAAGATAACTACGGTATCAGTTTTAATATATTTAAATTTAATATTTATTAAGGAGAGAGTAGGACAAATTTGTCGAAAATACCCGAAAATCCGAAACATCAGAAATTAAAAAAAAAATTAATTAAACTTATTTTGATAATTTTACTTGATAAAGTAATGTAATTAGATTCTATTAACAAGATTTTTTTATTTTAAGAAATTTGTTTATAATTATTTAAATAATTTTGATAATATTAAAACGTATTTTATTTAGATTTAAAATCTGTTTTTAATTTATTTAAAAAAATATAATTAAATAATTTTAAGCAGATTTCCTGATTATTTTAATTTAAATTAACAAAGTTATGAAAGTCATGAAAGTTGCCTCCATCACTTACATAATTATATAATGATTTAACCAGCACGTGATGATGGCCCATAACCAACGTACTGGTATGTCAGCCAGCGACCCTGACTAGTTCCTTATGGATCTGGGGGTTTCTGCCGCCAGGGGTGCCGAGCTATAGATCATCCCGTTGACCTGATCCGAAGCTGGTTGAATAACTAAGAGTGGACCTGCAGAAGAGGACCATTGCAAGGATGGCCCAAGAGAAGCAGTTGGTGACGGACAGGCTGCAGGAGACGATCCGCCTTCTCAAGAACCAGATGGAGGCTAACAAGTGATTAATGACCGAGTGGAGTTGAACACCCAAGACAGCACCTTCACCTGATTTAATGATTGAATGTGTTTAAATTGAATGTGTTTATATGGAAATAATTACAATAAATATATTTAAATAATTTTGACGTTTATTTTTCAATAAAATCTCAAAAAATAAAATAAAAATATAATTAAATAATTTTAAGCAGATTTTCTGATTATTTTTAATTTAAATTTCACTTTTATTGGTGATGATGATGGGATAGAAACAGCTTACCAGATGAAGACTTTCTAAAAAGTTCGGAAAATGTATATTTTACGAATACAATTTTCCACTACATGCTACGGGATTTCGACCTGTTTCCCTTATAACCTCAGCAGAAAACAACAAAATATTCGTAAACAGGTTTATTTTACGAACTTAAATTCCTGAAATGAAAAACACCAAAAAACGTCTTCCAAACCCCCACCCCAGCCACCTTTTAACCCCAACCCCAGAGTCCCACCCCAACTCCAACTCCAATGCAAACCCCAAACCCCCAAACCTTACATAAGTTTCATGTTTTAATAAAATGATTTTTTGCTTAAAAGATGTAATCAATATTCAATCATCAATAGTATCCTTGTGCTTGGTATCTCTTCAATTCATTTTCCATCCATTTATTGTCTCTTTTTACTTTTTTCACTTTCTCCTTTAACCTTTTAATTTCACACCCCTTTACTCCCAGCCTTTTCTTTAGCTCTGTTTTCTCTTCATTCCACCTGGCTCTTTCTTCATTCCACATGACTCTCTCTTCAATCCACATAGCTTTGTCGCTTTCAAAATTGGTTTAGCAAAGATACAGCTGTCTTTAGAGGGTTTTGATGATATTTTACCCTCCATTGGTGGCGAAGGTGGTATGGTTCGTGGTCAGTGCATTGGTGTTAGCTTTGAGTGTGCTTGTTTGGAAGTTCTCTTTCATGTATTCATCTATTGTATGGTGAAAATATCCTTCAGTTGTTAATAGACTCTTATGACCAACTCTTAGCTGTGCAATATGAATGCCTTTTTCCTTGCCAGTTCTCGTGATAAAGATATGTCTGAAGCTATG
>DASCNA010000221.1:0-24068 GCA_036011305.1 Victivallales bacterium | reverse complement strand
TTTATATATTTTAATATTATATTATAAATATTATCTGCTGTTTTGCATATTGCTAAAGTATAAATTTAACATTCAAGCTTCGAGATTCAACAGTATTGAATATATCTTTATAATAATTAAATATTATTGAAACACTTTAATCATTTTTATTTTATACATGAGGGCTTTTTCTCAGCCTGTTTGTTACCACAATAAGATATATAACAAACGCAAATATAAATATAGTCTGATACTGGAACCAAGGCGGTTGGGCCAGTTCGAGTAGAGTTCCTATAATTATAGCAGGAAAACTTGCATATATTGCAATGGAAAAGAATTTCTTAAAATTGAGATTATAGAGTGTCTTCTTCCCCGTAAATTTATATACAGCAGCAAAAATTAATGAATACAGAAGCGCATTTATAATTATAGTAAAGAAAAACCTTACCAGTACTATGCCTGCTGACCAGTAAAAAATAGAGTTTGCAAAGCCAGTGAAACTATTGATCTTATCCAGGCTGAAAAAACCAACAATAGGGATATCTCCCTGGGCACATATTTTTAACAATAAATTGTTAAAATCAGTCAGTGAATTGCTTTTAGCATAATTATCGATTTTATCTTTTGAAAGAAATTTAAACAATTTAGTAGAGTCTAAGTTTGTTACAGCTGGATATAGAATTACTTCATTATCATTTAGCTTCATCCAACCGACAATACTTTTTGGAGTCCAGATAAAACCTGAATAATTCATATCTGAATTAATTTTAATATTATTTATGTCTTTCAGAGATGGAGCATAATCAAATTGTAAATATCTGTAATTGAGATTACGAGATTTATTCGGATTGAGTTGAGGATAAACACCATCCTTTTTTACTATGATATTACCAAACTGATTTTGAAGGTAGTTGCAGGTATCTAGTATTTCCTTCTTCATGTTGGGGGAACTTACAGCTGTAAATATAAAAGAGCATATGATTCCAAGCAAAATCAGATGCCAAAAAGTTTTTAATAATCTGAAATTAATTATTCTAGTAAATATTTTAGTTCCGCTGCATACAGAAAAGAGTATACTGAAAAAATTGTTTTTCTCTGTCATTTTTTATTTCAAATAGCCTTTCTTCGAAATTTTCTTTTTTAATTTATTTAATTTTGATTTTATTTTAAGTAATTCAGGCTTTGTCAATCTGTCAATAAAAATTATTCCGTTTAGGTGGTCAATTTCATGCTGAAGCACAATTGCCAGCCAACCGCCGCATTCCAAACTGATAAATTCGCCGTTTAATAATGTTGCCTTCAACTCTACTGTAGAAGATCTTACTACAGATGCATATATCTCAGGGACACTCAAACATCCTTCTTCTACTGATACAAGGGTATTGCTGAATGAAGTGATTTCAGGGTTAATCAAAGTTAAAGGCATTTGAGGTATCAGCAGAGCCTCACCAGGTGTAATGATCTCAGACATTTCGTAGCTTTTTGCATCGAAATTCATTGTTATTATTTTTTTATTGATGCCGATTTGCGGAGCTGCCAGACCAATGCCATTATTTTTTTTCATGACTTCAAGCATATCCCCTGATAATGCTTTTATTTCATCTGTTATTTTTGGTACCGGTTCAGCTTTTTTTTCTAAATCGGGCGCTCCATACAATCTAATATTCATATTTATAGTAAAGTAAAGTAGTTGGTTTTATAAAATAAATTATGTTAATATAACATACTTAATCCTAATTATTAGCTTTAAAATTATTTTATAAATCGTATGTTTTCTCTGATTTATAAGAACTGATTAAATTTAAACTGGAACATGCTTTGCTTATTTTATCAATTGTAATCTTCATTTTTGGGTCTGATATATTTCCTTCTATATCAACAAAAAAAGCATATTCTGATGGTTTGCCGTAAATAGGTCTGGAGATAATCCTGCAAAGATTAACTTTGTCAAGCTTAAATGGTTCCAGAAATTCATATAAACTTCCGGGTGTATTATTCAGAAAAGCAGAAATACTGGTTTTGACATTATTCCCGGAAGGCATATTTGTTTCTTGTTTTAGAATAAAAAACTGTGTTATATTCGGTATATCCTGTTCAATAGGATATTTTATAACATCGAGAGAATATAATTTAGATGCAGATATTGAAGCAATCGCAGCTGAGTTTTTTTCACTAGATACAATTTCAGCAGCCTTTGCTGTACTGCTTACGACATTTTTTTCAGAATCAGGCAAATTTCTTCTTATCCATGAATTACAATGATAAAGTGGAACAGAATGTGAATAAAGATATTTAATTTCTTCATTTTTCCTGCCGAGTAATGCCAGCTTGACTTTCAAGTGAATAGAAGCATCAATATTCAATTTATAATTATTATTTATTAATAAGTCTACTGTTTCAGCAATTGGACCTCCTGAAGAATTTTCAACAGGTACGATACCTCTATTCATTTTAGATTCAGCAATAAATGAAAAAATATCTATTATGGATTTTAGTGGAACTAATTCAATACTATCATCAAAATATTGTTTAGCTGTTAAGTGCGAGTATGTACCCTCAGGGCCCAAATATGCTGCTTTAATTTTAGTCATTTGTATTACCATTAGTGATTTTATCATCTTTGAATACAGTTAAATTAATACTACCTTTCATAAGCAAAGCGTTTATAATTGTATCGGATGCTATATTAGGTGAAGTTATAATTTTTTTTGTTTTCTTTTCTGTCAGGATTGAATAGCCTCGATTTAATACTGATTTAGGGTTTAGTGCAGAAAGCTTGCTGTTCGTAGCGTTTAATCTGTTCTTTTGTTTTTCAAGTTTTATTTCGATTAGATGATTGATTTTTGAATGCATCTCATCAATAATCTGCTGACGATCATAAAGCATTCTTTTTGGGTCAGAAAAAACATATGAACGTGATACACGTTCCAGTCTTCTTTTATTTTTTTCTTTAAATAATTCTACATTTGATTTCAGCTTATTTTTAAGATTGGATATTGACTGTTTGAGCTCATCCTGTTTGGCAATAACGAGTTCTGCTGCAGCTGAAGGTGTAGCAACTCTCAAATCAGCAACAAAATCTGAAATTGTAAAATCTATTTCATGTCCGACAGCACTTATAACTGGGATAGTGCATTCAGCTATTGTTCTGGCTAAAATTTCACTGTTAAAAGGCCATAAGTCTTCCATTGAACCTCCACCTCTAGTGAGAACAATGACATCAGGTTTAAGTTTGGATTTGTTAAAAAATAGGATACCTTTAATCAGTTCTTTTGAAGCATTTTCTCCCTGAACAGAGGCCGGGAATATCTGAATATGAATATTAGGGAAACGTCTATTTATAACTTTGAGAAAATCTTTGATAGCTGCGCCTGTGGAAGAAGTCACAACACCAATCGTTTTTGGTAGTACTGGAATTATTTTTTTTCTCTCATTTTCAAAAAGACCTTCATTTAGAAGCTTGAGTTTAATTTCTTCAAACTGTTTTTGAAGAGTCCCTAAACCTGTATTACGAATGTTTCTTATTGTAAACTGATATTCACCGCGTACAGCATAAACCGATATGGAACCAAAAGCTTCAATTTTAGAACCTGTTTCGAGTTTTAATGACTTTACTAATGATGCACCTTTCCATAAAACTGCACGAAGTTGCGATTTACTATCTTTTAAATTCAGGTAAACATGTCCGGATCTATGAACAGTCATAGTTCCTATTTCTGCCTCGATCCAGAATGAAGTGAATGTGCTTTCAATAATTTCCTTAACTGCTGAATTTACATCAGAGATTTTCCAAATTTTATCATGCACTTTAAATTACTTTCTAAATTTTTTGAAGAATCATGCATGTCCTGCATGGCAGGTATACTTTAATTCCATGATGTTTGGAGCCGTCATTTGAAGTTTTATTAGTCTCAAAATATTGTGAATCTGTTATTCTATCATGGCCGCCAAACTGAGTTTCATCAGAGTTAAGCATTAATTTATATTTTCCTTTAGGTAATTCTATAAAATAATCACTTACTGAATTTGTTGGATGAAAATTAAATATAAATATCAGATCTCCTCTGATAAAGGCAAGAATTTTATCGTCACAATGCGAATATAGTTTAGAATAAGTTCTATTAATGGAGTCATGCTTGGAAATCAGTTTGAGCATGACTCTGTCAAAGTTAGCAAGATTTTCGTATCTTAAAAAACTGTTATCCACTAAACTCCACTGACGGCGTGAGTATTTATATGACCAGTTATTTCCTTCTCTTGGAAAATCTATCCATTCGGGATGTCCAAATTCATTTCCCATGAAGTTAAGATAGCCACCGTTAGCTGTAGCCACTGTGATTAGCCTGATCATTTTATGTAGTGCCATACCTCTGTCAATAACCATACTTTTACTGGCTTTATCCATCGCATAATACATTTCAGCATCCATAAGTTCGAAAGCCATTGTTTTGCTTCCAACAATAGCCTGATCGTGACATTCTACATAACTTATTGTTTTTTCATCATTCCGATGATCTGTAAGTTTAAAATACATTTCTTCTACATTCCAGTGATCATCAGGAACTTTTTTAAGATGTTTGAACCAGTAATCAGGTATGCCCAAAGCTAGACGATAATCGAACCCAATTCCCCCATCTTCAATAGGAACTCCCAATCCTGGCATACCGCTGACATCTTCTGCAATTGTAATAGCATTAGGTTTTACATCATGTATTACTTTGTTTGCCAGAGTTAGGTATGTGATTGCGTCTTCATCAACTGATTCATCAAAATAGTGATCGTATATGCCAAAATCAGTTCCCAGCCCATGGTCATAGTACATCATGCTTGTTATGCCGTCAAAACGGTAGCCGTCAATTTTATATTCATCAATCCAGTAGCGGCAGTTAGATAACAGGAAGTGAAGAACTTCTGTTTTTCCATAATTGAAGCATTTAGAATCCCATGCTCTATGTTCTCCTCTGTCACCGCCGTGAAAATATTGGAAGTCAGTTCCGTCCAGTTTTGCTATACCTTCGAGTTCATTTTTTACAGCATGTGAATGAACAAGATCCATAATTACTGCAATGCCGTTATCGTGAGCTTCGTCGATTAGCATTTTTAGATCATATGGACTTCCGAAGCGAGAGGAAGCAGAGAAAAAATTTGAAACATGATAACCAAAACTACCATAATAAGGATGTTCCATTAAAGCCATTATCTGAACAGTGTTGTAGCCGGCTTTAATTATTCTTGGGAGTGTATTGACTCTAAATTCTTCATAAGTTCCTACTCCTTCTTTTTCCTGCCCCATACCAATATGTGATTCATAAATTAAAGGAGGTTGCTTGGATGGTGAAAAGTCAGGGTGTTTCCATACATATGGTTTCTTAGGATTCCATACCTGTCCAGAGAAAATTTTTGTATTGTCATCCTGAATTACCCTTCGGGCAAAAGCCGGCAGTCTTTCAGCTTCTCCTTCATTCCATTTGACATTTAATTTATACTGGTCATTATGATGAATTTTATTTAATGGAATTTTAAGTTCCCAAATTCCTGCCTGTACATCTATTTTTGATAAATAGAATTCCTGTTCTTTTTTCCAGTTGTTAAAATCACCTATTAAACAAACTTCTTTAGCATGAGGAGCCCATTCTCTAATTACCCAGTGGTCATCAATTTTATGAAGGCCGAAATATTCATGTCCATTAGCGAATTTTGAAAGAGACATTTGATTGTCAGTTAAACGTTTTTCTGCCTCTTTAGCTTTCTCTTGTCTACCTCTAATAGCATGTTCATATCTTTGCATCAAAGGATCATCAAATAGTTTTGTCAGTTTTATATTATTATGTTTAGTCAATTTAATTTTCCTTAATTTATTTTGTTTATATATAATCTTTTAAGTGAATTATTTGCTGGTTATGTACTCTTTCGACATATATCTGATAATATCTTTTAACCAGATAATACCAACTGTACAGTTTTGTTTGTTTTTTACCAGTGCTGTAATTTTATGGAAGTTGTGTAATTCATAATATATTTCCTGTATATTCATCTGTTTTTTTACAGATATAATTTCTGATATATATGATTTTACGGTATTTAGCCTTTCTTTTCTAATTTTAATTAAATCAAATACACTGATGATGCCGATTATGTTGTTTTTATTTCCTTCCGAATAAATAGGAATTAAATCGTATTTATATTTTTTCATTGATGTATAAATTATATCAGGATGAGTATTTATTGAGAAAGAAACTGTATCACAAATTGGGATCATTATATTTTTAGCGTTAATTTCCTTAAGATTAATTGCATTAATCAGCATATTATTCTGATGTTTTGTTATAACTCCAGATTTTTCACCTTCTGTAAAGAAAAAGCTCATTTTCTGTAGAGTTAAATTTTTTAATTCATTAACTAAAGCTTCATTATGTTTAGGATTTAAAATGCCTGATAGGTATTTAAGCGGTAGTGTGAAAGGTTTGCATAATAAAATACAAATATATTGTAAATTGGCAAATTTGTACATCAATGTATCAGTATTGACTCTGAAAAGGTTTTTGGGACCTACTTCTCCAAAAATAAACATAGGAAACATCAGAAGCAATGTTGCTGCTACTTCGGCAGACCATGGTATGAAGTTGAATGCAAAGATTATTTTATCTCCTCCTATGCAGTTTTTTAATAAAAAATTAGTCATAAGCATAGATACTATATAAACAAAAAAATTTTGAATGATAAGTGTAGTAAAAATAAAAATTTGTGGATCGGATAAATTTTTTATCAGAATATTTGCTTCTTTATCATTATTTAAAGCTTTATGCTGCAGTTTGAGTTTATTAATTGTATAGCTACCTGTCTCTAAACCAGCAAATAGACCGATGATTGAGATAAAGAAAATTATTGACAGTATTGTAATCATAATTATTAATGAATTGTTAAAATTGCTGTTTCAACTCTGTTGCCGTTCATCTTCTCGACTGAAAATTTAACATTATTTATTGTTATAGAATCTCCTACTTTTGGAATTTTGTCTAAACTGAATGTAATAAGTCCTCCGATGCTTGCAGCATTTAATGAAACTGATGGATCTATTTCATTTTTGAAAAAATCTTTCCAGGCAATTAAGGGAAAGGAACCTCTAACTTTAAAGCTAGATTCAGAAAGTTTTTCTATTTTTCGGGAATATGATGATTCAGGGTTGTAATAGAAATTTCCAATTAATTCTTTTAAAATTAGATTTGTAGTAACATACCCTGATAGTCCACCGTATTCATCTACAATATAAACAGATTTTATTTGCTCCAGTAGCATTTCAGACAATAGTTCGCCGGCAGTTTTTGTTTCCGGAACAAACTTTGTAATAGGTATATCTTTTCTAGTAATAAATTTTTCATCATCATTAAAATAAAGATCTTTAATATTTACGAAACCAATTGGATTATCTTTATCTTTTTGATAAATTGATATATCATAAATATTTTTCTCTATAGCTAAATTTATTAAATTGTCAATGCTGCTCTTGATATTTGCCTGTATCATATCAACTCTCGGTATCATAATATTTTTTATCCTGAGGTTTGACAATGTAATAATATCTTCTATTATATCTGAAATTTGCGGTTCGATTTTTCCTTCATCTTCGCTTAGAGAAATAAGCATTTTTAATTCATCAACAGTTATATCTTTTGATATTTGAGCTTTAGTGCAAGGGAAAAGACTATCAGTAATTATTGTAATAATAAATCTAAAAGGTGTAGATACTTTAACCCATATAAAAATGGGATAACATGATAGCATAGCATAGGTTATTGGATAATTAATTCCTACAGATTTAGGTAATATTTCGCCAAACAATATAATAATTACCAATGCAATTAGACCAAATATTATTTGCATTAGGTGGCCATAAGTCTGCCCTATCTGCATTATTAAGACGGTTGAAAGGCAAAAAAACAATATATTTACAGTTAAATTACCAAATAAAATAGCTACAAGAAATTTTGATGGAGTTTTATGAAGTGATATTATTATTTTGGAAATTCTCGTTTTACTGGTTTTGATTTTTGAAAGCTGATGTTTTGTAAGTGAAAAATATGCTGTTTCTGTTCCTGAAAAAAAAGCAGATAATATAATTAGTATGAGCAGGTTTAGTAAAACGAAAAAATGATTGTAAATGATTGCCATATTAATAAGGAGAAATGAAATTAATAGTTATGTATCATTTTTATAGCATGTTTTCAAGTTATATTTTCAGTAATTATTTTTATTATTTTATCTGTAGCATCAGGTGGAAATAGATTTATATCTTCTATTTTTTTATTATAAAACTTGCCAATAAATTTCAATAATATTTTAGATATCTTTTCTTCTTTGCATTTATTGTTTTCAAGAATTTCCGATATTCCGTTTTTAGAATAATACAATGCATTATAATATTGATGATTTTCTGCCGCAAAAGGATATGGAATAAGAATCGCAGGTTTATTGAAAAATGCTAATTCACTAACAGTGCTGCCACCACTTCTGGATATTACTATATCTGCAATTGCATACAATAATGACATATTATCGCTACGTTCGATTACTAAATTTGTAAAGGGAACTCTTTTATATAAATTTTTAGTTGCAGAATAATTATTTCCGCCTGTTAGGTGTATAATTTGAACTTTAGATGGGAAATTTATAAAAGTTTTAGGAATTACTGTGTTAATAGTTTTTGCTCCTGAACTTCCTCCAAAAACTAAAATAATAGGTATATCATTAGTAAATTCTGATCTAAAAGAATTATTGAGTTCATTAATTAATTCAGCTTTTTCTAAATGGTCAGTATTTATAATTTCATGTCTTAACGGCATCCCTGTAAAGATTGACCTGCATCTAATTTTTTTATCTTTAACTATTAATGGAAAACTCAACATTAATAATTTAGCCCATTTTGATAATAGTTTGTTTGCCTTTCCTATTTTTGCGTTACCATCATGAAGAAACAGAGGAATTCTAAGAAAAAGTGCTGCGAAACCAGAAGGAAGGGATGTATAGCTTCCCATTGCCAGAACTGCATCAGGTTTAAACTTTAAGTAAATAAAAATAGACTGAATGAAGCCTTTGATAAACTTTAAAATAAAAGTGAGACTATTAACTGGTGATTTAGAAAATTTAGAAGAAGATACTTCGTCAATGGTTATGTCATATTTTGAAGAGTATAACTCTTTATAATGTGTTTTGTGCCCACCTGTTATAAGCTGTACTTTTTTCCCTTTATCTTTTAATGCTCTAGCAATGGTAACACCAGGGAAAAAATGTCCTCCTGTTCCGCCGCATGTAATAATTAATTTATCAAATTTATTTTTACTCATATTAAATTAGACATTTCTTTTTTTATCTCTTTTTTTTAAATTTGAACCTTCGTGTTTATTGCTTGCTCTCTTTCCTGTGTAGTTGGAAATGCTGATAATAAACCCAGCACCTATGAGACAGATCATTATATTACTGCCTCCGTAGCTCATAAATGGAGCAGGCATACCTTTTGTGGGGAATGCACCACTTATAACTCCAATATTAATAATTGCCTGAAGTGCTATCATTGCTGATACACCGAAACCAAGCAGCATACCTTCTTTGTCTTTTGCTTTTATAGAGATATAGATTGATAAACTCAGAAAAAGTACATACAGAGTTATTAATACAATTAAAGCAATATAACCTAATTCTTCGCCGACAATAGATAAAATAAAATCAGTATGTGCTTCTGGTAGGTATTCAGCTTTCATCCTGCTCTTGGCAAAACCTAGACCTGTCCATGAACCTGACCCGAGAGCCAACAGTGAAAGCCATAGCTGATAGCCAATTGTTTTTTGATAAACTTCAGGAGAAAGAAAAGATGTAATTCTTGCCCATCTCATTTTGTCAAAAAATTTCAATAAAATAGGTATTGCAGGCAATATCAGTAATGGTGGAAGTAAATATCTGAGTTTTATCCCTGAAACAAAAAGAATTAACCATATAACTGCAGCAATTAGGATAGTTGTTCCTAAATCTTTTCCAATTAAAATAAGTCCTAATATAATAAAACATAGAAACATAGGATATATAAGCCCTTTAAATGAAGTAGCAATCTGTCTTTGATGACGAGGAATATAATAAGCTAAAAACATTATTATTGCGATTTTTGCCAATTCTGAAGGTTGAATATTTCCTATCCCTCCAGGCAGTTTTATCCATCTGTATGCACCGTTAACAGGTCTCGAAAACCTGGCTCCTATAAGTAGTATTGCAGTTAAATAAATCAGATATTTTGAGTAAGGGATAATTCTTTTATAGCCTATAAAATTTATGAGTGTTGCACAAATAATTCCGAAAAATATCCAGACTGCCTGTTTTATAAGCAATGATGCTCCAATAGTTCCTGAAGTTGTGGAATAGAGCATGATCAGACCGAACATTACTAGTGTAAGTACGATAAATATAAGTATAAAACCTGTTTTTTGAGGAGGAGAATATTTTGTTGTAACTTTTTGAGCCCTATTCTCAGAACGGGTTATCTTAGGTAGTCTCCTGATTTTTACGTTATCCATATTGAAAAGTTGTCATAAAGTTTAAATACAATTCTGTATTTAAGCATGATATCTACGTTGACTATTTATTTCAATTAACTTTTTTTATAAAAAATATTCAAATTAACTTATGAGAGTGACATTTTGTCTCTTGGTACATCTTAAAAGTAACATAAAGACATAGGTTTTTATTTTGCTGATGTAGTGTGTAAAGCTCGTAACACTGTGTGTATTAATGATATATGTTTATATCACAAGGTTTGGCATGTATTTTGCTATAAGTGATTGGAAGAAATTTATAAAATGAAATAAATGATATTTAATATAAATAGATTAAGTAAAGGATTATTAAAATGGGTAAGATTTTAGGAATTGACTTAGGTACAACAAATAGTTGTATGGCTGTTATGGAACGTGGAGAAGTTACAATTATACCTAACGCTGAAGGAGCAAGAACAACACCTTCAATTGTCGCTTTTACAAAAGGCGGAGAAAGGCTTGTGGGGCAAACTGCAAAAAGGCAGGCTGTAACTAATCCCAAAAATACTATTTTTTCTATTAAGCGTTTTATCGGTAGAAAATTTACAGAAGTTCAACACGAAATTAAATTGGTACCTTATGAAGTTATTGCTGCCAAAAACGGTGATGCTCACGTAAAGGTTGAGGACAAAACTTATGCTCCTCAGGAAATTTCAGCAATGATCCTTCAGAAATTGAAAGCAGATGCTGAAGCATACCTGGGTGAAACTATCACACAGGCTGTTATTACAGTTCCAGCTTATTTTAATGATAGTCAAAGACAGGCTACTAAAGATGCAGGTAAAATTGCAGGTTTAGAAGTCTCAAGAATTATTAATGAACCGACTGCAGCATCTCTTGCTTACGGACTTGACAAGAAGAATGATGAAAAAATTGCAGTCTATGACCTTGGTGGCGGTACATTTGATATTTCTATACTTGAATTAGGAGACGGAGTTTTTGAAGTTAATGCTACCAATGGTGATACTCACCTTGGTGGAGATGATTTTGACTTAGTTGTTATTAATTGGCTTGCTGATAATTTTGAAAAAGAAAACAGTATTGATTTAAGAAAAGATGCACAGGCTCTTCAACGTTTAAAAGAAGGTGCAGAAAAAGCAAAAATTGAACTTTCAAGCAGTCAAAGTACTGAAGTTAATCTTCCTTTTATTACTGCTGATCAAAGTGGTCCAAAACATTTAACTGTTTCTTTAACACGAGCAAAACTTGAACAGTTGATCGATGATCTTCTTATGCGTACTACTAAACCTGTACAGGATTGCCTTAATGATGCTGATATTAAAGCCGGCGATATTAATGAAATTATTATGGTAGGTGGCATGACAAGAATGCCTATAGTTAATGAAAAAGTTAAAAATTTCTTTGGCAAAGAACCTAATAAAGGTGTTAATCCTGATGAAGTTGTTGCAAGTGGAGCTGCAATACAAGGCGGAGTTTTAGGCGGTCAAGTTGAAGATGTTGTTTTGCTTGACGTTACACCATTGTCACTTGGTATTGAAACTTTGGGCGGTGTCTGTACAAAACTTATTGAAAGAAATACAACTATTCCTACAAAGAAAAGCGAAATTTTCAGTACTGCTGCAGATAATCAACCGTCAGTAGATATTCATGTTCTTCAAGGTGAACGTGATATGGCTGGTCATAACAAAACTATTGGTCGTTTCCGTTTGGATGGTATTCCTACAGCACCTAGAGGAGTTCCTCAGATTGAGGTTTCATTTGATATTGATGCAAACGGTATTTTACATGTTACTGCTAAAGATCTGGGAACTGGAAAAGAACAGAAAATTACAATTACAGCTAACTCAGGCTTAAGTGATGATGACATCAATAAAATGGTTGATGATGCTAAGGCCTTTGCTGAACAGGATAAAGAAGAAAAAGATAAAGTTGAAACTCGTAACAGAGCTGATTCTATGATTTTTCAAACTGAAAAACAGATAAAAGAGCATGGTGAAAAACTTCCTGCAGAAGTTAAAAAGCCTGTAGAAGATTTAGTTGCTAAACTTAAAGACCAGCACAAATCTGATGATATTGAAGGTATGAAAGCAACTATGACTGAGCTTGAACAAACTCTGCAGAAGTTTGGAGAAGAAATTTATAAAAATATGCAGGCTCAACAGGGACAACCTGGTCAAGGTGCTGGTCCTCAGGCTGCAGATCCTAATCAGGGACCTGCCCAGGAAGAACCTAAGCAGGCTGATGATAATATCGTTGATGCAGAAGTTATCGATGATGATAAAAAATAATAACTAATTTTAGGTTGCTTATTTGATTTTTAATAATTTATAAGTTAAATAAACAGCCTGATTTTATGGTGATTTTAAAATATTAATCGTTAGTTAATTAATAACTAAAACATAAAAAATAAGGAAAAAAAAGATGAACATTAAACCTCTTGGAGATCGCGTTCTCGTCGAAGCTGTAGAAGAAGTTGAACAGATTAAAGGCGGAATTGTTATCCCTGACAGTGCAAAAGAAAAACCACAGGAAGCTGTTGTTGTAGCTCTTGGAACTGGCAAACTTGACGACAAAGGAAATAAAATTCCTTTCGATGTAAAAGTTGGTGATGTTGTTTTAACAAGTAAATATGGCGGAACTGAAGTCAAATTTGATGACAAAGAATACAAAATTCTTAGTTCAGATGATATTCAGGCAATAATTGAAAAGTAATCATATATTTATAATATTTTAAGGAGAAATTAAAATGGCTGGAAAACAACTTATTTTTGATGATAAGGCTCGCCGTACACTACTTTTAGGTGTTGAAAAACTGAGCAGAGCAGTAAAAACTACTTTAGGTCCAAAGGGACGTAATGTTGTTATTGATAAAAAATTCGGTTCACCAACAGTTACTAAAGACGGTGTTTCAGTTGCTAAAGAAATTGAACTTGAAGACGCTTTTGAAAACATGGGTGCTCAGATGGTTCGTGAAGTTGCAAGCAAAACTTCTGATATCGCCGGTGACGGAACAACTACTGCTACAGTTTTAGCTGAAGCTATTTATCGCAATGGTTTGAAAAACGTTACAGCCGGTGCAAATCCTATGTGCATCAAGCGTGGTGTTGACAAAGCTGTTGAAGTTATTGTTGGCGAACTTGCTAAAATTAGTACTGTTGTAGAAGATCGTGAACAGGTTGCTCAGGTTGCTACTATTTCAGCTAATGGCGATTCTGCTATCGGAAATACAATTGCAGATGCTATGGACAAAGTTGGTAAAGACGGAACAATAACTGTAGAAGAAGCTAAAACAATCGAGACTACTCTTGACGTTGTTGAAGGTATGCAGTTTGACAAAGGTTACTTATCACCTTATTTCGTAACTGATTCAGAAAATATGGAAGTAGCTTTAGAAGATGCTCTTATTCTTATTCATGAAAAGAAAATCAGTAATCTTAATGATATGCTTCCTCTTCTTCAGTCTGCTGCAAAGCAGGGCAAACCTTTACTGATCATCGCTGAAGATGTAGAAGGTGAAGCTCTTGCAACTCTAGTTGTAAATAAATTGCGTGGAACATTAAATATTTGTGCTGTTAAAGCTCCTGGTTTTGGTGATCGTCGTAAAGCTATGCTTGAAGATATAGCTATATTGACTGGCGGAACATGTATAACTGAAGATCTTGGCATCAAATTGGAAACTGTTACAGTTGACCAGCTTGGTAGTGCAAAAAGAATTACAATTGACAAAGAAAATACTACTATCGTAGAAGGCGCTGGAAAACAGGCTGATATTATCGGTAGAGTTAATCAAATCCGTAAACAGATTGAAGATACAACTTCTGACTACGACAGAGAAAAATTACAGGAAAGACTTGCTAAACTTGCAGGGGGTGTTGCTGTAATTAACGTTGGCGCAGCTACAGAAACAGAAATGAAAGAAAAGAAAGCACGTGTTGAAGATGCACTGCATGCAACAAGAGCTGCTGTTGAAGAAGGTATCGTTGCCGGTGGTGGAGTTGCTTTAGTCCGTGCTGCAAAAGCTTTAGAAGCTTTAAAGCTTGAAGGCGATGAAGTTATTGGTTTAGATATAATCAAACGTGCTGTGTTAGAACCTGTTAAACAATTAGCTGCTAATGGTGGTTATGAAGGTTCTGTTGTTGTAAAAGAAGTTGAAGCTAAAGAAGGTAATGTAGGATTCGACGTTGCTAAAGGTGAATATACTGATATGCTTTCAGCTGGTATTATTGACCCAACTAAAGTCACACGTTCAGCTCTTCAGAATTCTGCTTCTATTGCAGGTCTTCTATTGACTACTGAATGCTTAATCACTGATCTTCCTGAAAAAGACGCTCCAATGCCTGCTGGTGGTGGAATGCCTGGTGGAATGGGTGGAATGGGCGGAATGCCTGGAATGATGTAAAATTCCGCACTTTCTATTCAGAAAGTTATATTTTAAAGGACGCAGAAATGCGTCCTTTTTGCTTATAATCTAGAAAATTTTTTAAAAAGAATAATTAAAGAACGGCAGAAAAGGGATTGGGCTGTCTTTTATTATATTGACAACTCCAAACTGAAATCCTGATTTATCTGATATATTTAAAAGACCAATTTGGACGCCATCAGATTTTTTTGCATAATTGTAAACGCCAACAGCTAAACCGTCAGCTCTTTTACCTGTTAAATTAAATGCTCCCAATTGTAGTCCATTAAAATCAAAACTGTTCGCATTAATGAAACCTCCTTGGACTCCATCACCATATTCATTTGTTACATTGATGACAGATAATTGCAGTCCGTAATAGGTTTTGCATACATTTGCAAGTACTCCTATTTGGGCTCCCTCAATATAATTTGTACCGCTTCCTATTGCTGAAACCTCCAAACCGTAAACAGATTTTATCCCGCCTGATACTGGTAATCCAAGTTTAAGTCCATAAACGTCAGTGATATAAGGAGAAGATGGAAATGTCGGAAATATTGAAAGTTCAAAGAAATTCCATTCAGCATCTTTAGGTATCTGCGATTTTGCATTATCACTTGCTGAAATATTTATACAAAAAAGTGTCAGATGCAATGCTAAAAAAAGTAATATAGTTTTTTTCATGTTTTTTGTTTATTCTCTAAAGTTGAAAATTATACTAAATGGAAACCATCCGTTCTTCATAATATTTATTAGACCGAACTGAAAACCGTCACGGTCTGAAATATTAATTACTCCCAGTTGAACACCGTTAAGAATTTTAGAGTAGTTGTATATGCCAGCCTGAAATCCATCTGTTTTGATATCTGTGATATTTGCAAATGAAGCCTGAACACCGTAAACATGTTCTTCAACAAAATTTACTGCCCCTGTTTGGAATCCGTAAATATTTTTAGTGTAGTTAACTGGACTGAGTTGCATACCATAAATATTATCTGTTCCACTTGAGAATATTGATGCTTCCAGTCCTCCTACTTTTCCATAACCTGAACTCATAGGTATCCCGAATTTAAAGCCATATGTATTTGTATAGTCAATTAACTGTGGATAAGAGGGAAGAATTCCTAATTGTAGGGCTGACCAACCTATAGTTTCTGGTTGTTTTGATTTAGCATATGCCACAGTTGTAAATATAAAAAAGATAAATATGAATTTATTAAAGATTTTCATGCATAATTCTTTGTCTATTAAATGAAAATTAAATGTATTAATACATATTCTATCAAATTGTTTTGTATATATCAACAGAATAATTGTTATATAAAAAACTTGCATGAATTTTTGACAAATAAAAAAAATATTTTTTTATAGGAGTATATTATTTCATCTGATTTTTTTATTTATGCGATAATAGAATAAAAGGTTGTTTTATGAAGATATTTGTAATTGGCAATGGTGGAAGAGAACACGCTCTATGTTGGAAATTAAATCAAAGTTCAGATGTCAGCAAAATATACTGTGCTCCAGGAAATGCCGGGACAGGACAAATTGCAGAAAATATTGATATCTCTGTAGAGGATTTGGATGGACTTTTATCATTTGCTTTAGATAAAAAAATAGACTTAACTGTTGTGGGGCCTGAAGTTCCCCTATGTCTCGGTGTCGTAAATAAGTTCAGAAACAACGGGCTAAAAATATTTGGACCTGATAAAGAATCTGCACAGTTAGAAGGCAGCAAATGTTATGCTAAAAACTTCATGAAAAAATATAATATTCCCACTGCTGATTCTGATGAGTTTACAGAGTGCGCAAAAGCTGTTGATTATTTAAATAGAATTATGATTAACAATAAAAAAGTAGTCATAAAAGCTGATGGGTTGGCCGCAGGTAAAGGTGTTTTGATCCCGAATAATTTGAAAGAGGCCATTGATGCTGTAAAAATGTGTTTCAGTGGGGAATTTGGCGAAGCCGGCGCAAAGGTTTTGATTGAGGAATTTCTTGATGGGGAAGAGGTATCTATTTTGGCTTTTACTGACGGTAAATCTATTAAACCTTTGCTTGCTTCTCAGGATCATAAAAGAATAGGTGAAAATGACACAGGTTTAAATACAGGTGGGATGGGGGCTTATTGTCCTGCACCAATAGGCAGCGAAAAAGTTTTGAAAGATGTAAATAAAAATGTACTGAGAAATTTTCTTGCAGGTATTCAGAAAGAAAATCTGGATTTTAGAGGAATTATTTATGCTGGTATAATGGTAACGGCTGAAGGCTCAAAAGTGTTGGAATTTAATGTGCGGTTTGGAGATCCAGAAGTACAGGCAGTAATGAGTTTATTAAAATCAGATTTAACTGGCATTATGCTAAATACAGTTGATCAAAAACTATCAGATTCAGTAATTGAGTGGTATGAGGGGGCTGCTGTCTGTGTGGTAATGGCATCTAAAGGTTATCCTGGAAAATATGAAAAAGGTTGCATCATAGACGGCATTGAGAAAGCGGAAGAAAACGGAGCGGTTGTTTTTCATGCAGGAACTAAAAAAGATGATGGCAAAACAGTTACTGCCGGTGGACGTGTACTTGGAGTTACAGCAAGAGGTGAGAATATAGAAAATGCAATTGAAAATTCTTACAAGGCTGTTGATGATATTAATTGGGAAGGTGCTTATTTTAGGAGAGATATAGGATTTAAAGCCATCCAGTGATATTTATAAAGATATGTGTAAATATTTTTAAGATTATAAATTATGGCAGAGCAAAACTTATTACAATCACAGACATTGAGACAGGAACAGATTTTATCTGCAAACCAGATTCAATCACTAGATATACTGATGTCTACAATGATGGAATTACAGGCTAAAGTTGAACAGGAGTTAGCTGTTAATCCAGTACTTGAACAGGAAAAAAAGGATAGTGATGACTCTGCCGATGCTGTAAATAAAAATAAAGATTCATTACTTGAGCAAGGGGATGAGAAAGCTGAAAATCTGAAAGATGATGACTACGATAACTTTAACCAGCTTACTGAATCATGGCATGATTATTTACCTTCTATTAATACAGCTCAAAACTATTATGTTGATGAAGAAAAGCATTCACATTTTTTTAATTCATTAATAGACACACCTTCAATGGAAAAGGATTTAACTGATCAAATCTCATTTTTAAATTTAGATAATTATATGAATAATTTATGTACTTTAATTATCGGGAGTCTTGATGATCAGGGGTATTTTAAAGGTTCGCTTGCTGACCTTGCTGTTATAGGAGGGAGTGATCTAAATGATATGGAAAAGGCCTTGAAAATAATACAAAAGCTTGATCCTCCCGGGATCGGAGCCAAAGATTTAAAAGAAAGCCTCCTTCTGCAATTAGAAAGAAGTAATAAAAGTAATAAAGATATTTTAATTGAAATTATAAGAAATCACTTAGATGAAATAGCATCCAATCAATTACCTCTAGTTGCTAAAAAACTTAATATAGATTTAGATGAATTAAATAACTATTTGCAATTACTTAAAAAATTTAATCCATCCCCTTACTTTGGTAGATCATCAAATAATGATTCTATTTTTATTCTTCCTGAAATTTCAATAATAAAAGAAGATGGCGAATATAAAGTGATATTAGATAAAGAATATCAACCCAGGTTGAGGATATCTGATCATTATTTAAATATTTTAAGTGATAAAAATACACCCAAAGAAACTAGGGATTATATCAAGAATAAAGTATTGTCAGGAAATCATATTATAAAAAGTATTGAGCAGAGACAGGAAACTATTAAAAAGATAGTAGAGGTCATTATTGATACACAATATGAATTTCTGGAACACGGTGTTGAGCATTTAATCCCATTAACGATGAAAGATGTAGCAGATAAAATAGGAGTGCATGAAACTACTGTAAGTAGAGCTGTATCTAATAAATACATAAGAACTCCTCAGGGGATTTTTGAACTGAGATATTTCTTCTCTGCTGGATTTCAATCATCTGATGGAGAGATGATTTCAAGCAAAGGGGTGATGGAGAAAATTCGTGATATTGTTGAAGGTGAAAATAAAAGAAAACCATTATCGGATGATGCAATTAAGAAAATATTGAATGATGAAGGAATACCTGTTGCAAGAAGAACAGTTGCAAAATATAGAGAGGAAATCAGCATCCCATCTTCCAGGCTAAGAAAAAAATTTAATTAATTATTATTGTTTTCAAAAGAATATTAATTATAATTAGTCAGAAATTAAAATATTTATTTTGTAATTTCGGTAATTATAATTAATGTGCCCTAAGTCGATCTTTTCTTCCTTTTATCTCACAAAAAATATATTTTATAAAATAGTCATATTAATAATTTTTATCTTGTTAGTTGCCGTGGCGTATTTTATACGTGATTATGATTACACAAGAGAGTCTGCTAAGTATCCAGAATTTGTTCCTTTTACTTTAGAAAGTGCAATGATGTACTCATATTCATGGGATATTGCCAAGAATGGATATTTGAAAACTAATGATCCTTCCTTGGTAAGTATTTCGAATTATTCTGTAGATGAGCAGATGTCTATTAGTTTAGAATATTTTATAGGATACGCCTTTAGATTTAAAAATTATCTTTTTAATAAAAATTTTGAGTATAAAATTGATTCTGTTTATGGTGTAAACCGTGAGTTTGTTTCTTGGACCCGATGTCAAATTAGATTATGGATAAGTATAACTGCTGGGCTTCTTTTCCTGTGGCTTCTTATGCTGAGAGTTCCTGTTTTTTATTCCTTGGCAGGAGGTCTTCTGTTTGCTATTTCAC
The DNA here is from genome assembly GCA_036011305.1 of Victivallales bacterium. Taxonomy (GTDB): domain Bacteria; phylum Verrucomicrobiota; class Lentisphaeria; order Victivallales; family GWF2-38-69; genus DASCNA01. The sequence goes on along the minus strand of DASCNA010000221.1, from coordinate 4,351 downwards.
CTGCTGCTATTGCTAGGGCTACCGGTCAGGATTTAATAAGAGAAAATTTTGCAATTCCTTTAATAATACTTTCAATTGTTATAGCTTATTGGTATCTTGTAAAGCCTAAATATTATAAACTGTTTTTCCTAATCATATCTATATTTATCACGTTAAGTTCATGGGATATGGTTCAGTTATGTTTATCTATATGGGCTCTATATGAAATTCTGAGAATCTTTTTTGGCGGATATGTAAACAGGAAAAAACTTTTATTATGGTGTGCAATAACAATAAGTGCAATATTGGCTGGATTGATAAATCCGTATTTGTTGTCACATAAATTTTTATTATCACCATTCTTGATTATTTTACAGCCGTCTTTACTAATAATGCTGGTATTTTATAAGAAAGAAGAAAAATACAGTAGGATTGCAGGATTGATTTGCCTTTTATGTTTAGGAGTTTTTTGGTATTTTGTTATTCAGAAAATGGGATTTATCTCAAATTATTCTCATTTTTTCGCTTTTGTGAAGTCAAAAATATATTTTAATAATGTAAAACCATTTAATCCTAAACTTTTAGATTTTGATTCAAGGATTTTATGGACGCCGGCTCTACATTCAGCGACATTTAAAATATTTTGGTTCTTGTTTCATTTTCTTATTCCTGTAGGTATTTTAGTTTTTCTCTACGTATTGATTAGAAATAAAACAAGGCATATTTTTTTTAGAAGATTTCCTAGGTTGGGATTGCCGTTTTTCTTTTCAATTGTATTTTTTATATTTTTTATATTTATGGTTAGGTTTCATGCATTAGCTATTCCTTTCATCTGTGTAACTGTTGCTATACTTTTTGGTGATATTTCATATGTCTCAAATAGATTTGGAAAAATAATTATATATGTACTGTTCTTTCTCTTAATTTTTTTTGAACTTTCATGGTTCGCTTCTCTTCAAAGAAAATATGATGATCCATGGTATGATAAATTAGAATTAATTAAATTTTTAAATTTAAATAGCGAAATAAAAGGGAAAACAATTCTGGCTGATTTTACTCTGTCCCCATCATTAAAGGCATATAGTGGGGCAAATATCATTTTGCAGCCTAAATTTGAACTTGGAGAAACCAGAAATTTAGTAAAACAGTATTTAGATATTATTTACTTTGAAAATGAATATAAATTTATGAAATTTTGTAATAAATTCAAAACGGATTATTTCATTTTTGATAAAGTGCTGGCTTTCGGAGGTGAAAAAACATATGCAATGCATCCATGGAGTAGCCGATATGTTGCAGGGGCAAATGAAATAAAAAAAGAGTCTGCAGTATACTCATTTTATTATACGCCGGGGAAAATGGAATATTTTTATCAGTTTGACAAAGATATTTCTTTAATGAATTCACAAAATCGTTATGTTTTATTTAAAGTGATTTCAGAAGAGGATAAAGATCATGCAGATCAATTATACTATATTGCCATGAAATATTACAATAATGGAAATATTGGCATTGCTAATAAAACAACAAGAGAAGGTTTAATATTAAATCCAAGATCTATAAAATTAAGATACTTATTTTACAAAATTAATCATAAATGGCCTAAAATAACAATAAGAGGGATAAAAAACTGATTAAATAATAATGATATGAGTTATTATTATATGAATAATTATAGACGCTTGTTTTTTATACTAAAAAAAAATACAATTTACATATAAAACTTTAAATAAATTTTGAATTTTAATATATGTGAGAAAATTATATGAGATATAATCGTTATTTGTTGAGTGTGTGTGATATTAATATCAGAATTTTTTGTCTGTTTGTCTTTTCCATTTTTATAATTAATTCTATGTTTGCTGATAGTAAACTGAATGATACTGGTAAAATTAATAATAAACCTTCAGTTAAGAAAAATTCATCCGGTTTTGACGGAACTAGCATAAGTGAAAATGACTCATTTGATTACAATAAACAGAATACAAGAGAATTCGAAGTTAAGCATTTGTCGCATGATCAACAATTTAAAACAGACTTAGATACGGATCGATACGAAATTTTAATAAAAGCCTGGTTGAATTATAAATATAAGAATAGGTTTAATGATGATTCGTGGGCCAGTAAATATTTTATTAAAGCTTTGGCTCAAATGACATATAGTATGAATGGAACATTAACAGCTGAAAATTTTAATAATGTATTAGAAGGTAGAAAAACTTTTTTCATAGCTGATAGCTATATTAAAGCTCTGAATGTGAAACCTGAAATAAAATATGCTCTGAGTAAATTATATGCAGCAGCATGTATATATACACGTAAAGTTAAGTCGCTTAAATACAGTCTAAATAAAATGAAAAAGATTCCTCCAGATTCAATTTTATATGAAATTCCAAAATTAGCTGAATTTGATTCAGGAAAAAATAAAAATGAAAATAAAAGTGGAAAAACACTTAAACAAGCCCTAAAAAAAATTCGAGCAGAGGACACTTTAGGAGATTATGTGGGTACAGCTCATGGAGAGAACTTGTATTTTATATGTGCCAGCTATTATGATAATTTTATGAATTTGCCTCTAGATCAACAAGTTCAGTTTCTTAATACAGTTTACAGTTATAATCCAACTCTGATGCGAGCTCCTGATATAAAAAGGAATTATTATTTGTATGGTTATTTAAAGCAGCTTATATTTCCTGAAAAAGCACCTGAAGCATTAAAATATTGCCTAAGGGGACAAGTTAACTGGTTGTTACTGCCTCCTTCTATAAAACAAAAAGTAAATACAAAAGTACAATAGGAAATAATATGCAGAAACTGGCAATAATAGGCGGTAACGGAATGCTGGGTTATGACTTATCCAGGCAGGCAGAAAAATCAGGTTATTCAGTAAAAATATTTGATTTGCCAGAATATGATATAACAAATAAAGATCACTTAGCATCCATTGTTGGCTTTGCTGATTTAATTGTAAACTGTGCAGCATATACAAATGTTGATAATGCCGAAACAGAAGTTGAAAAGTGTTATAAAATAAATGCTGATGCGCCTGAAAGTTTGGGAAAGCTGCTATCAGGTACAGACAAATACTTAGTGCATGTAAGTACAGACTTTGTTTTTGGCGATAATAGTACTAAGGCTTTAACAGAAACGGATAATACAAACCCGTTATCAGTCTATGGCGAAAGTAAATTGAAAGGTGAAAACCTGTTGTTTGACACTGGTGCAAATATATCTGTAATTAGAGTCCAATGGACTTATGGGATCAATAATGACAATTTTATTTCTAAAATTATAAAGTTGGCTTCTTCTTTAGATTCTATTAAAGTGGTTGAAGATCAAATAGGCTCTCCCACGCATACAGAACAGGTAGCTAAGGCAATAATTGTACTGCTTGGGAAAAAAATAAGAGGATTATTCCATTTTGCAGCTGATGGATATGGCAGCAGATATGAGGTTGCAAAGTATATTGCAGAAGAATTGAATATTGATGTTAATATAAAACCATGTTCTTCAAGTGAATTTACAACACCTGCACAACGACCAGAAAATTCACGTTTTGATTGCTCAAAAATTGATAAAATTCTTAATTTTAACAGATTGAATTGGAAAGAGAGTTTATGTAAATATCTTCATAAATTATAACCTTATAATTAGCTTCAAATAATAAATACTTGCTTACTTATTTTCTCATCTATTTTGTATATTCATATACTTGAAGTATATTCTTTCCTTTAATAAAATTTTAAAAACTGTCTTAAAATATTGAAAATCACCTCATATTATTCAATCTGAGAGATCTTTTTAATGTTACTGGTTAAGTACTTGATGAATAAGCTGAATGATGAAATTGATAAGGTTAATATTTTAAATACGAGGAAATAATGAAATTACCAAAACTGAAAATAAGAAATTTGGAGAGTAAATATCCGATTATACAGGCTGGTATGGGTGTCAGAGTAGGAAATTCTACTTTAGCAGCTGAGACAATAAAGCTTGGTGGTTTTGGGACAATAGCAAGTGTTGGATTGGGAGATATAGAAAAATCTAAAACAGATTTTGTGGAAGAATCAAACAGGGTTATGATTGAAGAGATAAGACGTGCGAGAAGAATAAGCAGACGATCAGGTCCTCTCGGTATCAATGTTATGGTTGCTCTTTCAAATTATGAAGCAATTGTACGAGCAGCTGTCAAAGAAGGTGTTGATTTTATTATATCTGGGGCTGGTTTGCCAATTTCGCTTCCGGAATATGTTGGAGATGCTGATATTGCACTTATTCCTGTTATATCAAGCGGAAGAGCTCTTAAAGTTGTCTTGTCTGCATGGAAAAGAAAATACAGTAGAATACCTGATGCGATAATAGTAGAAGGTCC
>DASCNA010000220.1:0-15590 GCA_036011305.1 Victivallales bacterium | reverse complement strand
CTATAATATAAATTAAAAGTTTTATAATAACTAAAAAATTAAATCTTATTATGAATAAAAAAAAACTTTTTTGGTGTAAACCTAGATTGCATGTATGCTCTTCTCAGACAGTGCATGGTTATTGTAATAGCAATGGCTCAGTAGCAACAGTTGAACGTGTGGGGGTTTGTACTGGGGGATCAACTGGTACGGCGCAAACAACGTGCAATCCAGGAAGTGACGCAAATGAATTATGTAATACAGGTGGTACTGCCAATACCCCTGCATTTTGTAGTATTGGATCATATGCTAATCAGGGTGCATGCCTTGGTGGGACTGACGTGATAACTGGAAGTACATGTTCCACAGGTAATACTGCTAGTGAGTGATAGAAAGTAAAGTTACTGAACCAGTTTGTATTTTATATCCTTCTCTTTAAATCATATCTATATATCTAACTTGAATAGCTGATTTTAAACTGATTTATTTTTGGACACCTATTCACTCTTTTATTTCTGTCTAACTAAACTATAGCGGAATTTTAATAGACTGTAACTGTGTATTAATTTTAATCATTGTGGATACTTAATGATAATAGATTATACTGATATCAATACTTTCTGAGATATAGCTGAATGAGTGAGAATGAAAAGAAAATATTTAATAATTTTTGGGTTAATTTTACTACTTGCTGTTGATTTTTATGCCAGCAACCTGCATCGAAAAGAGGTTTATGTTGCATTACAGTGGCAGCCCCAGGCTGAATTTGCAGGTTATTACGTTGCACAGGAACTTGGCTTTTATAAGGAACATGGTTTTGATGTTAAATTTATACATGAGAATGATAACTCAGAAATAATCAAGCTGATAAAATCCGGAAAAACTGAATTTGCTGTTCTTTCGCTGGTAAGTGCTATTGTCTGGAACGATGATGGCTTAGATCTTATAAATATTGCTCAAATGCAGCAGAAATCAGATCTATCTTATGTTGCAAAATATAATTCGGGGATATTTGAAGTTTCTGATATTAATAATAAAAGAGTTGCTCTATATGACTCAGAATATAAAAGTCTCCAGAAAGCTTTTCTAAATAAGCATAATATTGAAGCCATACTGATTCCTGTTATTTCAGGTATAAATTTGTTTCTGTACGGCGGAGTGGATCTGCTTCCGGTTAAAAGATACAACGAGTACCACACTCTATTAAATTCAGGATTGAATTCAAATGAACTTACACTTTTTCCTCTTGAAGAGTACGGACTTGATATACCCGGAACGGGTATCTACTGCAGAAAATCATTTTATAAAAATAATCCTTCCATATGCAATCAGTTTGTTAATGCCACTGTAAAAGGCTGGCAGTATGCATTTAATAATCCGGATAAAGCTATCAAAATAGTAAATAAAAGAATGTATGAAAGCAAAATGATGACAAATTCCGTTCACCAAAAATGGATGCTGAATAGAATGGACGATATTATGATCCCAGGTAAAGGGAACATTCTCAATACTCACCTCAATATATTAGGATTTGAATTAACTGCAGAAATATTAAAGAATGATGGCATAATAAAAACCATTCCTAAATATAATGAATTTTATATGCCGGTGGGGAATAATGTTAAAAAATAAAGGCTTGGCATTTAAACAGTGTTTTTATATCTTATCTATTGCTGCTGTAATATTTATTTCTATTTTTCTTTACAATTATTATGTTACAAAAACAATTATAGTAAATAAACTGCAGGAAGATGCTTCGGTTCTTTCAAAATCTGCAAACAGAAAAATTGAACAGGTGTTTATCTCATCAGAAAGAATTGCAAGAACTATTTCCATTATGCTGAAAAATTATACATATACTGATATAAAATTACGCGATTTCTTAACTTCAATAGTTTCTAATCATTCTGAAATTTACGGAAGCTGTATTGCATTCGCACCTTATGAATATAACAAGAACATTGAATATTACGCTGCCTATGCTTACAGAAAAAAGGATAATATAGATTTTATCGATCTGTCTAAATCCTACAATTACATATACTGGAACTGGTATCAAATTCCAAAGGAACTTAAAAAAGCAGTTTGGAGCGAACCTTATTATGATAAAGGTGCAGGTAATGCAATGATGACGACATACTCTGTACCTTTTTATAAAAAGACCGGGGGAAAACAGCATTTTTTAGGTGTAGCTACAGTCGATATTTCATTGATGTGGTTAAGAAAATATATCAGGTCATTGAAAGTTCATGGCAGCGGTTATGCTTTTTTAATATCAAAGACTGGCAGAATAATATCATATCCCAATCCTAAGTACATTATGAATGAAAGTATTTTTAGTCTGGCTGAGGCCAGAGGTGAAAAAAATTTAAGATTGATCGGCAGAAAAATGATCAAAGGAGAAACCGGATTTATCGTATTTAAGAGTCTGCAGAACGGACAGAAGGGATGGCTGTATTATGCACCTGTAGAATTTACAAACTGGTCGTTAGGCGTCTTTTTCCCTGAAAATGAATTACTTGCAGGTTTCAAAAAATTAAATTTTAAAATTACTTTCCTGTCTTTAGCAGGCTTATTCATTTTGTTTATTCTGATTGTTGTAATTACGCATAGGATAACAGCTCCATTGAGGAAACTGGCAAAAGCCTCAGACAGTATAAGTGCAGGGGACTTTAATCAGAAAATACCAATGCTTTCTAAAAATGACGAAATAGGGCTTCTTACAGCATCATTTGAAACTATGCGTAAAGCGCTGATAGATTATATAAGAAATTTAAAAGAAACGACAGCAGCTAAAGAGCGAATGGAAAGCGAGCTGAATGTTGCACATAAAATACAAATGAGCATTATACCAAACAAATTTCCGGCTTTTCCTGATAACAGTGAGTTTGATATTTATGCTGCTATTCATCCAGCAAAAGCTGTCGGCGGTGATTTATATGATTTCTTCATGCTTGGGGATAATAAATTGTGTTTTGTAATTGGAGACGTGTCAGGCAAAGGCGTCCCGGCAGCTCTTTTTATGGCGGTGACCCGTACACTTCTGAGGGCTAAAAGTGATGTTAATTTAAAACCTGGGGAAATATTGACAAGAATGAATACAGAGCTGTGTATTGAGAATGAATCGGCTATGTTTGTAACCTTTTTCTGTTGTCTTTTAGATTTAGAATCAGGAAGAATGGAATTTAGTAATGCCGGGCATAATAAACCTTTAATTATTAGAACTGAGGGCAGGATAAATACTGTTAAAGAAATTCATGGGGCGCCTCTGGGGCTTTTTGATGATTCAGAATATGATACAGGTGAGATAATCTTAAATAAAGGTGACCGTATTGTTCTTTATACAGATGGTATTACAGAGGCTTTGGGTAAGAAAAATAAACTTTTTGAAGAAAGAAGGCTGTTGAATACCATTGAGAGCAATTATGAACTTGGACCTAAAAATATGATTGAAGAAATATTATTGAGAGTCGATAATTTTACAGAAGGTATTGAGCAGTCAGATGATATAACTATCGAAGTGGTTGAATATCGGGGGAAGGGAAAGCCATTAAAATAAATAGTTTATATTTTATAAGTGGTTAAAATATGTTTATATATTATAATGGGAGCTATATTTTTATGATTTTTGCATATAGTATTACTGTTTAAATTTTAAATTCTAATTTATGGATGGTTTCTTATGGTAAAAGTAGAACAGTTACTTTACAGTAAAGATAATTTTGCTTACATTGTATATTCAAATCATGAAGCGATTGTAATTGATCCAGGCTGTCCAGATAAAATTACTTCTTTTCTGAAACATAAAAAATTAAAACTGATTAATATATTAAACACTCATTCACATTTTGATCATACAGGCGGAAACAACATATTAGAAGAAAAAACCGGTTTAAAATTGTCTGATATGCAGGAACTGACAAGCAATAAGTATTTGTATGTAGGAGATGCAAGGATTGAAATAATTGCTACTCCAGGGCATACAGAAGATTCAGTTTGCATAGTTACTGAAAATGCTGTTATAACTGGGGATACTATGTTCATTGCTAACGCAGGAAACTATATTCCTGAATTATTAAAAGTATTTAAAACAAGTCTAGAAACAATTATGAAACTTCCTGATGAACTCATAGTTTACCCAGGACATGATTATACTGAGCGGGCAGTAAAAAGAGCTATGGAAATTGACCCTAAAAATGAAGACATTAAAATTTTTTGGAATAAATATGACCCGCCTCCTGTCTGCAGTACTATAGGGGATGAAAGAAAAATCAATCTATATGTGCGTACTAATACTCCTGCCATAAAGGATCATCTAAAAGCCTTTGGGAAAAATGTAAGCAGTGATTTTGAATGCTTTAAATCTTTTTTAGAGTTATATTGATGTTAATTGGAAAGATTTCCAATTCGTAATTAATAGTTCATATCCAAACAGTCGTTCAAAAACGAACAGTTGATTTCAATAATTTTCCATTATTAGAGCTATATTTGAGCATAACCTGTGTTCAAATATAGCTTTTTCCATTTTGGCACTAAAAATGCTAACTAGGATTTATTAATTAACACCTAGGCATATGTAGCATATTAAAATACGAAGGAGCTGTAGAGTGAAATCAAATAAAATAATGACACTAAAGCGAGTAATTACTTTGGCAGTACTACTCACATTTTTAATGTATTCAAAAGTTTGTGCAGCAGAGAGTTTTAAATTTAGAATAGATGATAATTGGTCATCTGGTTTTCAAGGACAGTTAATGGTGGCAAATGAGAGTGATAAAATTTATAAAAACTGGACGCTTGAGTTTTACTTCCCTTATGAAATAACTTCTTCCTGGGGAGCAGTTCAAATTTCAAATGAATATGGCAGTTATACTTTTGGCCCTCCTGAGTGGAATAAGGAGTTAAACCCAGGCGAATATATAAGCATAGGTTTTATAGCAAATTTTGACGGCGCCAAGATAGTAAAGCCATGCAATGTGAAATTAACCGCTATTGAGAAAGGTGAAAATGTTTATTCAGTTGCAGAAGCTAATGAGGATTACATATATTTTTCTGAACCTGACATGAGAATTAATTATTCGGATAATGAATCCGTTAATGCTAAAACTTAATATAAAATCCAATTGACAATTGATTGTTTGCCGCAAGCCGCTATTCACTATAGTAATTTATCAGTTTTGTCTTATTAGTATCCTGAAATTTATTGCCTACTGAATAATCCGGCTGGAGAGAAACTTTGCCGCCTCCTTCTGGAAGATCAATTGCAAAATGAGGCGTTGCAATCGAAGAGACATTTCTTCTGAAAAAATCAAGAATTTCCAGGCCTTTATGTATACCGGTTGCATAATGTTTGACACCTTTGACAGGATCAACATGAAATAAATAATGGGGTTTAATGTGATTTTTAACAAGTTTTCTAAATAGAGTTTCGAGTATTTCAGGTTTATCATTTATCTCTTTTAAAAGAACAGTCTGGTTAAGTATTGGAATGCCTGATGAGATTATTTTTTTGCATGCTTTTAAAGATGTAGGCGTTACTTCACAGGGATGATTAAAATGAGTAACAAACCATATTCCCTCATAACTGGAAAGTAGATTTACTAAGTCATTTTCTACTCTTGAAGGTAATGTTACTGGAACTCTGGATGCAATTCTAACTATTTCTACACTCTTTACGCTGTAAATAGAATCCAAAATATATTTGATGCGTTTATTACTTAGAATCAACGGGTCTCCGCCTGATAAAAGAATTTCTTTTACTTCTCTATGTGTTTTTAAATAGTCAGTGATATTATCTAATTCATTATCAGTTATATCTTCTCGATCTGTGCCTGATTTCCAGTATCTTTTCCTAAAGCAGAATCTGCACTGAGTAGAGCAACGGCTTGTGGTGAGTAGCACTGCTCTGTCAGTATACCTATGTATTAGCTTTGCAACAGGCATCTGCTTTTCTTCTGCCAGTGGATCAAATGAAGAAGATGTATCTTCCAGTTCTTTTGGATCAGGCATACACTGTTTCCAAATAGGGTCATCAGGTCCATTTTCTTTATTAATAAGTTTTAAATAATAATCACTTATCAATAAAGGATATTTATTTTCAACAGCATACAAATTTTTCTGTATTTTAAGCTTTTTCTCTAATTGTGTGAGTGATGTATATATCATATTAATAGTAAAATGGACATACCTGCTTTGAACAGGAATGTCCATGTTATTCTTTAAATTAATAACTTTAGTTCTGAATTTAATAAAATACTTATTAAATACGAAATCAGCAATCAGAAATCTAAAATTATATTACAATACTTTTGCTACTGCTTCACAGAAAGCATCAAGATTTTTGTTATTGATACCTGCAAGACTGATACGTCCTGAATTTACCATATAAACTGAGAATTTATTTCTTAGCTCCAGAACCTGATCTTTAGTAAGACCGGTGTATGAGAACATTCCTCTTTGTTTATTAATAAAATCAAAATCATGTTTAACACCTTTTGATTTTAAAGTTTCAACTAACACGCTTCTGTTACTGTTGATCCTGTTTCTCATTTCTGTAACTTCATGTTTCCAAAGTTCATACAGATAAGGATCAGATAATATTTTAGAAACAATAGAAGAACCGTGAGCAGGTGGATTTGAGAAATTTGACCTTACACATACCTTTAACTGTGAGAAAACATTTTTTGCTTCCTGCTCTGTGTCTGCCACAACTGTTAAAGCACCTATTCTTTCATTATAAAGACCGAAGTTTTTAGAGAAAGAATTAGCAACCATAAAATTTTTGATTTTATCGGCAAATAGTCTTATACCGACAGCATCTTCATCTATTCCGTTTCCAAATCCCTGATAAGCAAAATCAAATAGTACTAAAAATCCCTGTTGCTTAGCTACTTCAGCAACTTTTCCCCATTGGTCAGGTGCGATATCTACACCGGTGGGATTATGACAGCAAGCATGGATGAGAACTACATCTTTTGCAGGTATTGTTGATAAATCCTGAATCATACCTTCAAAATTCAGTCCTTTGGTCTCTGTGTCATAATAAGTATATGTGTCTGTTTCAATTCCAGCAGCACTGAACACGGCATTGTGATTTGCCCATGTAGGATTACTTAGCCATAATTTTGCATCAGGTAAAAACTTATGAATAAAATCAGCAGCAATTCTTAATGCACCTGTTCCACCCGGAGACTGTACTGTTACTGCACGATTTTCTTCAAGTACTTTGCTCTCTTTTGTAAAAATAAGCTCCCTGACAAGTTTGCCGTACTCTTCTGTGCCTGCTATTCCAAGATAACTTTTGCTGTTTTCCTGATCATAAATAACTTTTTCGGCTTTTTTAACAGATTCAAGAATAGGAGTTATACCTGTATCATCTTTATATACACCAACACCTAAATTTATTTTATTAGAAGATGTATCTTTTTTAAATGCATCTGTTAGACCAAGTATAGAATCTGCAGGTGCCATTTCGATATTTTCAAACATTTTCAAAACCTTTCCTTAAATCGGTTCATATTTTTTAAAAAGCTCAGTTTATTATACAGTGACATTTGGATTAATGCTAAAGATAATTAGATATTTATTGGTGATGGTCCACTTTCAATAATATCTGAGTCTAAATTTTTAAATCTTTTTATGTTCTCAACGAACTGTTCAGCAAGTTTATTTGCTGATTTCCAGTATAAATCCTTATTTTTCCATGTATTTTCAGGGTTTAATATGGATGAATCTGATAATCCGGGACATGAGTCAGGGATAGATAATTTAAAAACAGGATGTGAATGATAATTTGCATTATCCAGTTTTCCCTCCAAAGCAGCAGTAACCATTGTTCTGGTATTTTTTAGTGAAATCCTTTTGCCTGTTCCATTCCATCCTGTGTTTAAAAGAAATACTGATACATTGTCATTTTCACTAATACGTTTAGCTAAAATATCAGCATAAACGGATGGCTTCCTTGCGAAGAAAGGTTCGCCGAAATATGCAGAAAAAGTAACCTGCGGTGCATCAATTCCAACTTCTGTGCCTGCCAGTTTAGATGTGTATCCTGAGAGGTAGTGATATTTGGCCTGAGGTATTGATAATTTAGATATTGGAGGGAGTGTGCCTGATGCATCAGCTGTGAGGAAAACAATAGTTTTTACATTTTGTCCAATACTGTTATCAACTCTGTTAGGTACATTTTCAAGACCATATCCAATACGGGAATTCTGGGTCAGTGAAGTATCTGAGAAATCAAGATTAAGATCATTGATTTCTTCTTTTTCAACTACATTTTCAACTAAGGCACCGTTTTTTATAGCAGCCCATATTATAGGCTCTTTATCTTTTTCAAGGTCAATTCCCTTAGCATAGCATCCACCTTCCATATTAAATACACTGTTATCAGATTTCCAGCCGTGTTCATCATCACCGATCAATAAACGGTGCTCATCTGCGGAAAGTGTAGTTTTTCCGGTTCCAGACAATCCAAAAAACAGTGCTGAATCACTCTGATCCATAGATGTATTTGCCGAACAGTGCATAGGGCATATGTCCATATCTGGGAGTATAAAATTCATCCACGAGAAAACAGATTTTTTTCTCTCTCCTGCATAATGAGTTCCGCCTACAATAACAATATTTTTTGATAAATGAGTAACAATGAAAGATTCAGAAGCAAGTCCTAATTCTTTCCAATCGCTGATATGCAAATCTGCAGCTGAGATAAGGAGTAGATCTTCATTGAAATTATTTTCTTCAGCATCAGGTAAATTTCTTAATAGTTTAGAAAGAAAAAAAGCAATATGAGGATATTCGCAGATCATTCGAGTTTTTTTAGTTGTTTGAGGATCTGCGCCTACGCAGCCGTCGAACATATATATATCTTTTTTGGCAGAAAGATAATCTGTTATTCTTTTAAATAAGATATCAAAAACTTCTTCACTAACCGGTTTATGTATATTATTCCAATTTACCAGGTGTTCAGTTTTTGATTCTTTAACTAAAAATCTGTCTTTAGGAGATCTGCCGGTATGTTTTCCTGTTTTAACAAGTAAAGCTCCGGTTTTTGTATATTTTCCATGTCCCTTTTTTACAGAAATGTCACACAGTTCTTCTGCTGTAAGGTTTCTGTTTATTTTTACTTTGTCTGAGATGCCTAAATAATTTAATACACTACTCATATCTTCCCCCATGTTATATGTTTGTAAATTAAAAAATAAATTGGCTGATTTATTTATAAGCTTAATATTTAGAAAAATTATTTTAAGACCAGTTGTTTTTATGCTATTTAGTAATAAAATACAAAAATGTTTATAGTTTGAACTTTTATGTTTACAGGGATGTCAAATGAAGTTTTTCCCGGATAAGTTACGTTTTTATAGAAAAAAAGAGAGATTATCTACTAATGATTTCTGTAAATTAGCCGAAATCGGCAGTACTAGTTTATGGAAATTAGAAAATGGAAAAAAAGAACCGACAGAATCAGAAGCAAGGATGTTCGCATATTTACTGCATATATCTGTTTCAGAAATCTCTGATCTGGAAGATCTTTCAATTTCAAAAAATTCACTATCAAGTAGTATTCTTGACTCCTGGAGTTCCTTTGTAGATGCGGATGAAAGAAAAATTATTGAACAGGCGAATGATTTTGTTAGTAAGATAAGGCTTCAGCAGCACGAGTTGAAACAGGCATCAATTGTTATTAAAGCTTTATTATCATCTATGCAGACGATATTTTATGTTAAAGATATTAATATGAAATATATTACTGCTAATGCAGCTTTCCTCAAAATATTAGATTTAGATTCAAAATATAAAGTGGCTGGAAAAGTTGATGAAGATTTTTTTTCATCTAAGGATGCTAAGGAAAATAATATGCTGGACTATAATGTATTAGTCTCAGGTGAACCGATTATTAAACAGGAAGGTTATATTCCTGGGACGAGGAAAAAAAAATGGGGGTTATTTTCAAAACTTCCTGTTTTAGATTCAGAAGGAAAAATTGCTGCTATTGTGGCTACTATTGTGGATATTACAAAAAGGAAAAAAGCAGAAGAAATCAGAAGGCTTCTTGAAGTAACATTAAATAACTCGAGTGACGTAGTCTGGCTCAGACATCCTCCACCGGATAATAAATTAATCTATGTATCTGATTCTATTGATGCATTATCTGGATATCCTAAAAATAATTTTATGTCAAAAGGAAATTTCTGGATTGATGTCTGTGTACATCCTGAAGATAGAAAACTGCAGGAAGAGTACAGAAAAAATAAATCTTGGCCTACTGTCAGAGTATATAGAATTGTCAAACCGGATGGTAATATTCGCTGGATTGAATCTACAATATTTTATAATAAATATAATGACCAAAGGTGTATTGGTACAATTGACAGGGATATTACAGCTGATAAAGTAAATGAAGAAAATAGAACAGAGAATGTAGAAAAAGCAGTTAAAAATATTAAAAGTGATATAGTCAGGATTCTTGAAAAAAATGGTATTTCTGAAGAGGTGATCGAAGAAATAAATAAATGTTAGGTTCAAAAGTTCCCATCCTGATGAACATTAGTGACTTTGATTTTAAAAACCTAAAATTTATAATAAAAATGTGATTGATGATTTCACTGCTATTTATAAAAAACAAATTACTGTTATATGATAGATTTTATTAATCATATTAGTTAAAATTATTAGAATAAAAACGTATTCTGCATAAAGAAATATAACTATATGTCAAAGAAGTTAAGATATACAATAATTATACTCTTTCTGATAGCTGTATGCTTTTTCTTTGGAAAAAGAATGTATATAAATAATATTGAGGGTAATATACATAAAGACAGCGGATTGACCGTTAATATTGGGGTATTAACTTTTTATAAACTTTTGTGGTGCGAACTATCTGTAAGAAATTTCAGTATTAGAAACCCTTATGAATATAAATTCAGAGATGCTGTTACTGTTCGGAAAATCGATGTTTTTATTGAATTAGGCAAGCTTTTAAGTGGACAAAAAGTGATTGATTCAGTTGTTTTAAATGGAATGAATATTAATTATTTTGTTAAAAAGAGTGCTAATAATATTTCTGAAATATTAGCTACAGCTTCAGAAACTTCTGATAGGAGGTTGAATGAATTAATAAAAAGAACAAAAAACAAAAAAGAATACGAATCCTTGAAAATTAATAAAGTAAAAGTTATTAATTCAACTTTAACTCTATATATTGCCGGAAACCAGCCTGTAGTAGTTCCTTTGCAAAATATGATTTTTGAAAATATAAACTGTGATAAAGGAAATATTTATATTGTGATCGTAAAAAGTTTTATTGAAATTCTACAAAAAGTAGTAGATGCAGGTTTAAATTCAAAATCGTTAAAAGTATTTAATTCTTTAGATAAAAATGGACGATTTTACAATAATACTGATAGTTCAAAGAATGAAATGTCGGATTTAATCTCTAAATTGGCGAATTAGTTTATGTTTTTTAAAAAATGTGTATATTTATTTTTTTCATTCATAGTTATATCAAGTACTGCTTATTCAGCCAAAAAAGAATTTACCCATGCAGACATTAAAACTTCAACTGTAGAGATAGAAGGGCATAAAGAATATTATGATTCTATCGGAGAAGGCGATGAGTATGTAGTTCTTCTGCACGGTTTGTTTGGTAACAGTGGCGTATGGCATAAAATAATGCCTGCTTTAGCCAATGACGGTTTTAAAGTTATAGCGCCGGATTTACCAGGCTATGGCTGGAGTCTTGGTTTTCCGATTTATGACTATGATTTAAAAAGGCAGGTAGCTCTTTTACTGGAATTTGTCGATAAACTTAAAATAGAAAAATTTCATGTTGCAGGTAATTCTCTAGGTTCTACACTCGCTGTGTCATTTATGAATAAATATCATACTAGAATTAAATCAATAACATTTTTAGGTTCACCGGCAGGTTTTTCATTTTGGTCAAAAGATTTGCACAAGGCTATAACTGAAGGAAATAATCCGTTTATTCCAAAAACTGCTGATCAATTCAAAGAAGAAATGAAATTATTATTTTTTAATCCTCCTGATTATCCTATGGAGTTTATTAAGAAAAAATTGAAGGTATATAAGAAAAATGCTTTATTAGATACACAGATTTGGGATATTGTAAATATAGATCTTTATAATTTTGTTATTGCCGATCAATTATATACAAAATGCCCAATGCTTATTTTATGGGGTAAGGAAGATAAAATATTTTCACCTGAAGAAGCACAAAAGCTACATAAAAGAGTTCCTGGAAGTGAACTTGTTCTAATGCCTAAAGCAGGACATTTGCTGGTTCTTGAATATCATAAACATGTAGCAGATATTTATATAAAATTTCTTAATAAACATAAATAAATTAGTATTACTTCGGCGTTAATATCATTTCACCTTTTGAATTATTCACCTGCAGGTGAAACCTGTTCAGATAACTGAGACCAAGCAGTCCAAGGCTGCCGTGGTTTGGCAGATCCATAATAAGAGCTGGAATATCCCTGGCTGTTTTGTTATTAATGGTTATCGAAGAAATAATGACTTCTCTCGCATAAACTGTTCCTCCGGCTGTTGCAACCATTCGTGTTTTGTTTCCGGATGCATATCTCAGATTCAATTGATCAGCAGTAGCTTTAGGTATTGTTACGAGAGAAGCACCTGTGTCTACAATAAATTTCTGACCGATTTCATTGTCAAGAATAGCTTCAGCCGGAATGTAATTTGAACCTGGATTAAATCTTAATACAATTTTTCCTTCAATTGATTTAAAGTATTTGATTTGTCGCTCTATTGAGGTAAATCCGTTTGGAATGTTATAGTTGCCTGATTTTATTATATTTACAATCTTCTCCGCTTTTTGCCATTCATTTTCTTCTAGGTAGATTACTGCTCCAAGTATCAGGAGGTTTGAATCAGCTTTAGTATTTTTTATTGCAAAATCATAAACGTCAAGAGCATCGCTAATTTTGTTTTTAGTTATCAGATCATTTACCCAGTCTATATAAATACTGTTTTCAAGATCAGATAGGCCGTTATGAAAAGTGTTTGATGACATCGAACTGTATTTCAAGTTTTCAATGAAATTCAAAGCGCTACCATATCCATATATATTCAATCTTAAATTGACTGCATATTTTAACAATTGAACATTATCACTTGCAGCAATTACATTAATATTTAATATACTGGCAACTTCGTTACTGTGTCCTCTGGATATGTTAACCGTTGAAAGCTGAATTATTCTATTAATAATTAATTTTTTCTCTTTATTGTTATCTCTAAGTATTTTTTCAGAATATCTTTTTAACGTTGACAGATCATCAGAGTTCTTTTGAATAGAAAGTGGTCTATTTACAAGTTTTTCCTGTTTTGCTACTATGATTATAGGCGGATCAATTTTTGACAGCTTATTGCCGATAATGTTTTTGCTGATATCTCTTTTAACTTTATTATCAGTATTGTGAGAAACTTCTGCTTTTTTATTTGATGTAGTATAAAGTGATGAGATCAAGAAGATAATAGAACATAGAATAATAACTAAAATAGAAACTAACCAAAGAAGGCGTTTAACTGTAAGTATCTGCTTTTCTTTAAAACTAATTCCACAATTTATGCAGAAATTCGCATTTGGTTTATTGATAACTTTACATTTAGGGCAACGCAATTAAGTATTCCTCTGTTCAAAAAACATTCTATCTATTCAGATATATTCGAAATTGCTAATGTTATCAATAATCAAAATGCTATAAGTGAGGAATAAATTATAAATTGTCAGTAATATTGCTGATTTAATTTCAAAATGAAGAAGAGGTTTCTGTCGAACTAATATTCATAAGCAAAAAAGTTCTGCAGCAATTTTGCTCCCTATTTATATATTTGCATCTGTAGTAGATTTATCATATTCTGAATATCACAGTACAAATTTAATGTCTTTATGATCATTTAACTTATTGAATAGAGAATCTTTTTCTTCTGCAGATTGGAGAGTGGTATTTACATTAAAACTGACGTATTTTCCAGTCTTACTCTGATTTGATTTATTGATAGTTAACGGTGTTTTACCAAAAATTTTACTTATTGCTTTTTTTACTAAATCTTCGCTTAAACCTATAACTTTGTAACTCCAGTCACATGGGTATGTTATTTCTAATTTTTCTTTAATATCATTTATTTTTTTCATTCACTACCTCTCAGTTCTGAAATGTTTCTTTTATGAAATTACAGTAATTATTTTTTTTGTATTTACAAGATTTTTTTTAACTGACTTAGCGTAAGGATAAAAAGCTTTTGCAAAGTTCAATTAATAATTGTATCTCTTTATCTGTACCGACAGAAATTCTTAAGTATTCTCCTGTTTTCTTGCTAGGGAAATACCTAGTAATCACATTGTTTTTTCTTAAATATTTGAATAGATCTTCAGCATTTTTTTCAGGAGGTGAAGTAAAAATAAAATTTGCTTGTGAATTTATAGTAGTGAATCCTAGTTCAGTTAGTTTTTCTGTTAGATATTTTCTTGTGGTGATTACCTT
Source organism: Victivallales bacterium (assembly GCA_036011305.1). Taxonomy (GTDB): domain Bacteria; phylum Verrucomicrobiota; class Lentisphaeria; order Victivallales; family GWF2-38-69; genus DASCNA01. The sequence goes on along the minus strand of DASCNA010000220.1, from coordinate 1,077 downwards.
AATTATGTTAGTTTTGAGATATTGTTGATCAGTTACAGCGGCGAGAGCCAGCTTTTGAGTTATTTGATTAACATTATATGAATCTTTAACTTTCATCATCCCTGAAATAAGAACCTGATCAGCCATTGCCCAGCCTAGTCTAATACCTGCAAGAGAATAGCTTTTAGATAGAGTTCTGGTGATTATGACATTCTTAAATTCATTTATTAGTTTAATGCATGTGTCTTCTGCAAAATCAACATATGCTTCATCTACTACAACAATTCCTTTAAAAACAGAACATATTTTTCTAATTTTATCAATACAAAATGAATTACCTGTCGGTGAATTGGGTCTTGAAATAAAAAAAACTTTATTGTGTATATCAGAACATATTTTAGAAAAATCTCTGTCAAAAAAATTATCGGAGATTTTATAATTTTCAGTAAGGCTTATTGTTACAGTATTAGAGTTTTCTATCTGAGCCAAAACAGGATATAGAGAATAAGTCGGGTCAAAGCAGACAATATTTTCATTTTCATTAACGAATGACCTAAGTATAATTGTGAGGATATCATCAGAACCGTTTCCTGTTATAATATTTTCTATTTTTAAATCAAATATTTCAGACAATTTGTGCCTTAAAGGATCTGAAGTTGGATTTGGATAAAATCTAAGTGATTCACATGATATTTCTTTTAATATCTGTGCAACTTTCGGGGAGGGAGGATAAGGATTTTCATTAGTATTTAATTTTATTAAGTTATTGCGTTTTGGTTGTTCGCCAGGAGTATAGCCGTCCATGGCATCAATATTTTTTCTGAAAAAAGATTTCATTTGTCTGTTCTGTTTAAAATTAATTATTTTTTTTAGCTAAATCTTATTGAAGCACTGTTGCCATGTGCATCCAGACCTTCCATTTCTGCAAATTTTTCTATTGAAGCGATCTCTTTTTTTAAGGCATCTTTGGAGTAGTTAATAATACTTGAACGCCTAAGAAAAGTATCCACTGTAATTCCACTGAAAAGTTTTGCGCTTCCGCCAGTTGGTAATACATGACTTGGACCGGCCACAAAATCTCCAACTGGTTCAGGAGTG
>DASCNA010000219.1:0-21538 GCA_036011305.1 Victivallales bacterium | reverse complement strand
CATAAATAATTATTTTATTCATCAAAGATAAAAATGATAATTCTATGATAAGTAAAATAAAAAATAGAATTTCAAATTCTATACTCAATACATAATAACAATAGAGGTAATGATATGAAAGTTATGTTAAAAGAGTTTCAGCAAAATGATTATGAAGATTTAATTATGTGGTCAGATAATCCTGAATTCCTATTACAGTGGGCCGGTCCTATATTTAAATTTCCTCTGAGTTATGATCAACTTGACGAATACAGGAATGGAATGCTTCAGAAACAATCTATTAGAAAAATATACTCTGTTTTTGATTTGACAAATCATAAGCATGTCGGTCATATAGAATTAAACAACTTAGACTTAACTAATAAATCAGCAACAATGAGCAGAGTTTTACTTGGAGATAAAACGTACAGAGGAAAAGGTTATGGTAAGGAAATAGTCAAAGCAGTATTAAAAAAAGGTTTTGACGAATTCAAACTTCACAGAATAGATCTTCATGTTTTTGATTTTAATATATCAGCTAAGAAGTGTTATGAATCTATGGGTTTTGTGCATGAAGGAATTTCAAGAGAATCTAGAAAAATGGGAAAAGAATACTGGAGTCTTATCCATATGAGTATTCTTGAAAAAGAAAGAGTATATTATTAAGTTTTATATTCAGCACCTAAATTACTGCTATATAAAAATTAGTTGTTATTGAGATCCTTTATGGTTAAAATTATTAACACAAAACTAACAATTGCCAAATAAATCTCATTTGTACAAAAATTAAACAGATTTAGCTTAATATTAACTATTAATTAAATAATTGTAATATACACAGAAAATTTACCAAATATAATTTCATAAAAAGGATATTTTCAATGGTAGGGAAAAATAGAACTAAAGTTTTAATACCAAAAGTACCAGTAGCAGAAGCTATAAATGAACATGAAATGACACTTAGGCACTGGGGACTATGGCTCATAACAGGTGCCGGATTCGCCCTTGATGGGTTTGATTTATTTATCATAGGTGTAGCCATGCCGCTTTTGATGCAGGATTTTACATGGCTTGGAAGTGATCCGTTAATGATAGGTCTAATTGGAGCAGCAGCTCCAATAGGTGCAATCATAGGTGCTGCTGTTTTCGGACGTTTAACAGACACACTTGGAAGAAAATTTATTCTTTTATTGAATATGATTATTTTTATCATATTTTCAATCTTGTGCGGTGTTGCATGGTCAGTATGGTCACTTATAATTTTCAGATTTATTGCCGGCATTGGAATAGGTGGTGAATACCCAGTAAATTCATCATACATTGCAGAACTTATCCCAAAGAAAAATAGAAAAAGAATGCAGGTTGGTAATTTCTCATTCCAGGCTATCGGAGCCGTTGCCGGTGCTTTAATGGGAGTTATACTTCTTTATTTCGTACCTCATGTCTGGACATGGAGGATAATGCTCGGCATCCCTGCTCTATTTGCTGCTATACTATTCTTTTTCAGGTTAGGAATGCCAGAAAGTTCAAAATGGTTAGCTTCACAGGGAAAAACTAAAAAAGCTGCTAAAAACCTTTCTGAAATCAATGATGCAAAAGTCAGGCTTCAAAAACAGGAAATTAGAGAAACAAAATTTACAGATATTTTTAAACCTCAATTTATAAAACTTACTGTGCTTTCAGCTGTACCATGGTTTTTGATGGATATTGCTTTTTACGGTATAGGTATTTTTACTCCTATTATTCTTAGCAAGCTTTTTCATAATAATGCTCACAGTTTCATTGAAAAAGACCTACATTCTATAAAAAGTGCTCTTGTCGTTGATATATTTTTAGTTGTTGGAATTGTCATAGCCATAATTCTTGTAAAAAAACGAGGTATGGTAAAACTATCCTCTTTAGGATTTTACGGAATGGGGATTGGTATGTTAGTTCTGATGAGTACTAATTATGCACTCGGCACCGTATGGTATACACCAATGGTGTTTCTAGGATTTGTTCTATTTTATCTCTGCGTAAATGCCGGTCCTAACCCAATGACTTTCATGATTCCGGCCAGGGTATATCCAACAAACTTAAGAGCAACAGGACACGGATTCTCTGCGGCATTCGCCAAAGCCGGAGCAACTGTAGGGATTGTACTACTTCCATGGATGCAGCACGAAATGGGAATAGCTAAAATGTGTCTATTAATGGCTATTATATGCATAGCAGGCGGAATAGTCACACAGTTTTTTGCTTATTTAATTATCCAGGACAAACAAGTTTACAAATATAAGAAAATTATTGCTGACCTTAAGGGAGGCAAAACTGTAGAATAGTTTTTTTACAATAGAGAAACAAATCTTCATTTATAAGAAGCAACTGTGGCTTACAGTTGCTTCTTGATTATAAATTATTGTTTTACAATATTTTATTAACTAATTTTAGGTGTTATTAATTAGATTATATTTAATTTCAAAATTAAATCACATTGGCCAGTAAAAAATTCTGGAGTTAATTATAGTATTCCAAACTACTCTTTAGCGAATGCTATCTGTTTCATAGACATTCCTCTTTTTCTTTTTGCTCTGCCTGTTATACTGGATAATAATGATGAAAAAATACCCCCTTCACTAATTTCAACATGGTGGTACTCTTCATTTGTTTCAGGATTATGCAGGGTCATAACTTTATATAATGAAGTAGAAAAGCTTTCCTTAATAACATGATTAGACAAAGAATTTACTGCAGTAAACAGTGTACCGAAATATACCGTCTTGCTAAAATGTTTACTTTTATATCTTACCCCTTTCAGGATCGCTACTGCTAATAATGACATAATAAGACTGTTTTTACTAATCTGATGAGTATGGTCATGAACTCTAACTTCTCCATAGCTCTCTTTCAGAGACATGCCAATAATAATCCTACATAGTACCTGTTTATGATCAATTTTATTTGGATTAAAAGTAATCAACCCATGCATGCTGACAGGATTATATTCAAATGATTTTATCGCATCTTTTTTCAAAATATATTTTGTAAGATTATCATCAAACAGATGTATATGCGGACAATAAAATCTAAATCTGTGAGGTAGGCAGTGTACAATTATTATTTTCGACGATAACATTATTTAATTCCTTTTTTTCATATTAAAGAAAAGAATACGCAAAGAATTTCCTACTACAAGAATGGTGCTGCTATTATGAAGGAGAGCACCTGTAAAAACAGAAATAACACCAGCCCCGCCAAGCAAAAGTCCTATAGTATTAATACCTATAGATACAGCAAAGTTCTGTTTAATTACAGACATGGTTTCATTTGTAAGTGAATATAGTGAAGGAAGCATAAGAGGATTATCACTTGCGATTGTAACATCGGCAGTTTCCATTGCAATGTCTGTTTTAGTAGTCCCCATGGCAATCCCGACATCGGCATAAGCAAGAGCAGGTGCATCATTAATGCCGTCTCCAACCATAACAACACCGCTTCCATTACTCTGCAACTGAAGTATTGCTTTTGCTTTATCTTCAGGCATCAGTTCTGAATCATATCTGTCAAGCCCCAACCGGTTTGAAACAACTTCTGCCTGCTGTTCCTGATCACCGGTCAATAGTATAATATCATCTATTTTGGCATTTATCCTCAGCCTGTTAATTGCCTTTCTCATATTATCTCTTAATGGATCACGAATGCCGATTACTCCGATAACATTCTCATTTTTAGAAACAAAAACAACATTTTCACCAGATAAAGAAAGTTTAGTGACCTGTCCTCTTAATGGATGAGTATGAATTTTATTTTCATTCATAAAACGTTTATTACCAACTCTGACAACAATATCATTAACTGTAGTTTCAACCCCCCTGCTAGTAGTAACAAGTACCTTACCATGAGGTTTAATTTTGCCGCCTTTAGAGTGAAGTTTATCCAGTATAGATGAAGCGACAGGATGACTTGAAGTTTCTTCAGCAGCAGCGGCGTACTCTATAATTTCTAATGTAGATATATCACTTGTTACAGGAAGAATACTGACTACTTCAGGTCTTCCTTTGGTCAGCGTTCCTGTTTTATCCAATATCAAAGTATCAGAGTTTGAGATCTGTTCAACAACGTTACTGCCTTTAATGAGAACATTATTCTTTGCTGCAGTATTAATAGCAGCAGTTAATGCGGTAGCTGTCGACAGTCTAATACCGCAGGAATAATCTATTACCAGCATATTTAATGCTTTAGAAATATTCTTTGTAAAGAACCAGACTGAGACAAAAAGAATTAGATTGGCTGGAATTAGAATTTCAGATAACTTATCAGCATAGTTCTGTATTGCAGCTTTTTTATTAGGAGCATTTTCGACCATATGAATAATTCTGCTGACAGCAGTGCTATCGCCAATAGCTAAAGCTTTTATTGTTATAGTTCCTGTTTTTACAACAGTTCCAGCAAAAACTTCATCACTAATACTTTTATTTGCTGGCATATATTCACCAGTTATAGCACTCTGGTCAATCAATGCATTACCTTCAGTAATTACACCATCAATACTTATTTTTTCGCCAGGATGATTTACAACTAAATCTTCAACTTCAACATCTTCAACTTTAATTTTAACTAAAGAACCGTTTTCTATTACTTTCCATACAAAATCTCCCTGAACAGACAACAGTCCGCGTATAGCATTTTTTGTTCTATTCATCGCATAAATCGTCATAAGTTCAGCTGCATTATGCAAAAACAGAATGGTTAAAGAAGATAATTCTCTACCTGAAAGTAGACTAGTCAAAATTGCTATAGCTTCAAGAGTATCTGCGTTAGGTCTTTTATTTTTCTTGACTGCAAGAGTACCACTTTTTAAGAGAGGATATGAAAGAAATAAGATACCTGTTGTTACTATGTTAAAAATACCACGTCCTGGAGTCAGAGGATTATTTCGTTTTCTAAGAAATGATAATCCCATTAATCCTAAAGAAAGACTTAGATTAAAAATAATTTTTGATATACTTTCATCATGCAAATTTCTTTCTTCTGCTGAATTCGAATTCTTTTTGATTAATTCATTCTGATAAGCATGAATAGCATACTGGGATATAATATTTTCTACAACTTCCAGCAACCTGTTCTGATTCACAATTTCACTTTTGTAAAAAAGCAGAATATTAGATGTTATATTTGATATTTCAGATTCTATGACTCCTTCAATATTATTAATTTTAATAAGCATATCATTATTAAAATTAGTTAAATAAGCTAATCCTTTGCAATTTATTCTAATTCGCCCTGGCAGGCTATGGATAATATTACATTTTAAAGCAGATTGTCTGGAGTCATCGTTAAACATAATTTTATAATAGTTTTATTTCCTTTGATATTAAAGATTTTATTTCTGATACGATATTCTCTTCAGATTCTGTTGTCATCTTATCACTGTTATTCATAAAATAATCAATCAGTTCATCTCTTATATGATTCAAACCTGAGATAATTCCAGTTTCTGTAATAACTGAGTTATTGTAATTTATCAAAATATTCCCAGTTATAAAATTACTTTCCACATCATTAATTCCCTGAATTTCATCTATTAAATCTATAAAAACATTTTCATATTTTCTATATTCAGAATTTTGAAGTTTTTTCATTCCTGGGATATAGACTCTCAAACGTCCAGGCAAGCTATGCAGCACGGTAATTTTAGACATATGCTTATATGCCGTTAACAAAATTCTATTCATTCTTGTTTATGCCTTAGTGTAAAGAATTATACAGCCACCACAAAAAAGTCATGCGGGAAGTAGTTTTAACTTTTTTAGAGATAAAAGTTCCAGTGGCTAAAATAAAGAGAGAGAGTATTACAGTAGATTTCAGGTCTAAAATACCATTTGTCTTCTCATATATTCCTCTGTTAAGAGAATCTTTAATTAGTACTGCTTCTTTGGTCAGACTTCCTTCCACATTAGTTAAATCAATATCCAGATTTAATAAATGAACTACTGATGAAAAAATAATAAATGTGCTGATTTTACTCTCATCAAAACATACAAGCAAACTACCTGTAATTTTACTCACTCTGATTAAAGAAATACCGTCAATTTTCAATAATTCATTTTCCAATGTTTTTTTATGTTCCGGATTATGACATACTGAAGGGATAATAAATCTAACACGTCCATCTATACTATGAGCAACCTCAATTATATTTTTAAATGATGGGAGAGATGATTTTTTTCTTTTCAAAATGCTGCCGACAGAACTTAAAGCCAATACTGTTAATAAATATTTCATAATTTTACAAACCTGTTTTGTACATTGGACTGATCATTATAAATAATATCTACAGCCATATTATATTAAGTTCAATATGGCTGTAAAAATATCTATTTCTCTGATTTAACCAGTTCTTTTTCAGCAACAAGGTCTTCAATTTTTTCTTTTGACAGTGTCAGTTCCTCCAATGTCATAGAAGAATAATCTTTATCTTTTGTTGAAGGAATATTAACTCCCTGACTTCTAAGGAAATTATCAATTTTAGACTGATTTTTCTTATAAAGATATATACCAGCTGTGGTTATACCAATTCCAACCAATGCTCCAGTTATAAATTGTGATTTGAATTTTATCATTTCTATTCTCCTTAAAATTTATGATTAATTTATATATAATCCTTAAAAATATATTTTTCTAGTAATAAACACTATATAATACTCTGTTTTTAATTAATTTTATTCTACAATAATAATTACAATTCATTAATTTCTAAAACTGATAGTTCACAAGCTTCCGTAAGTAAATTAGTTGAAACACCCATATCTTTCAGGGTTTTTGCCATTTTAAGTTGGGCTTTTCGATATCCTTTTGAATAAGCTCTGCCTTCTTTTACTCTCTGCTCTTCTTCTTTACCTATTCTGCCTGTAATATCACTTTCGAAATACCCAAGATATTTATGCCCGTAGAATGTTATAGTTATACGTCTTGTCTCAAGCCAGCGAACTTTACCATCACCTCTAATAATTCTGAACCTTCTCATTTTAGGCCATGAATCATTTTCAGTATATTGCTTCTGTTCTTGATAATCATCAGGATGTACACACTTATTCAGCCAAAAGTCATGGCCTCCTTTAACTAATTTACTCATTGGATATCCATATATCTCAGCACGTGATTTACTGAAATATAAACTTTCAACAGAATTTGGATCTGTTATACCAAATGTTTCTTTCATTGAATTAATACTGGTTTCCATCATGAGCCTGAGTTTCTCATCATTCATATTTTTAGTGATATCTTTAATTACACCAAACTCAATTTTTGATCCCTGCACTTCGGCTCTATATAAGAAATGTCTAATCCAGCGTATTTCACTATTATTTACTACTATTCTGTAAATGAATTCCTCTTTTCTGTCGGAAAGTTCATTTTTTACTCTTTTAATGTCATCTTTGTGTATAAAATCCAGCCAGAAATCTGCATTTTTAAAAAACTCATTTTTCCCTGCTGCATAAATCTTTTCTATTGCATTATTTATATATAAAAAGTGTCTGTAAGGTTCAAGTTTAATTATCCATATTACATGTTCAAGTTTTTCCAATGCAGATTCCATGTAAAAATATTTTTCATTTAAAGCCTGTTCACCTGAAATATCTTTAATTGAACATACAATTTCTTTTATCTGACCGTCATCATTATATAGCGGTATAATATTAACTATCCCGCTTCCGTTTAAACCAAATGTCCTGGGTATATTTATTAATTGATTTTTGACTGGAATTCCTGTATCAAAAACTTTTTTTTCAAGGATTGTTATTTCATTCCAGTTTTTCTTATTTTTCCAGATATCTGAATTCCTCTGCCCCTGAACCTGATTTATGCCATCAAAACCAAAATATGAGAGAAAATAGTTATTTGCAAAAGTATATTTAAGCTCTATCGTTTTTTTGTAAACAAGATAATTTAGAGAGTTCACAATCATTATAGCATCTGAAAAAGCCTTATGCTTCTCATGATTCTGCCAGGTTAGAATTTTGTTCTGCCTGATAATGTCAATTAGTAATTTCTGCTTTTCTGAATCTGTTTTAGTTGACAGATCATATGTACTTTTATCAAGGTTACTGAGTTCATCATAATAATAAGGTAAATTTATATTCTTACTTTCTTCCAGATCAGATATTTCACTGACTGAAACATTTAATATTTCCGATAAATATCTAATTTCAGATTCTGTTGGTTTATTTTCTCCTTTTTCCCATCTGATAATTGTCCTGGATGATGCCTTGCCAATATAGTCCGCAATATTTTTTTGCGATAACTTTAAAGACTTTCTTAACGTTTTAAATTTTCTATAATTAAAAGAGTATTTAAGTGACATATATACACCTATTAAAATATTAAGGTAATTTTACTGACAATATGTCAGGATATTCCTTATTATTATAACATATTTAATCTTTTTTTTTAATAGTTGGGTACTTATTTTATAAATTAGCTGAAGCAGTTAAAGCTCATTATCAATGATAATATAAATCTATAACAACAAGGTGAAAAATTATGAAATTAACAGTATTAGGCGGCGGCGGAGTACGATCACCATTTCTTGCAAAATCTATAGTAGCAAACAGTTCCAGAGCTGGACTTACAGAAATAGTATTTATGGATAATAATGTAAAAAAGCTTTCCATATACGGCAAGCTTGCTCAGATTATAGCTTCTAAAATGGATCCTAATTTAAAATTTTCAATAACGACTGATGCTGTAGAGGCTGTAAAAAATGCAGATTTTGTTATTACCACATTAAGAGTAGGAGAAGATGAAGCTAGAACAGAAGATGAAAATATTGCATTGGATCTGGGTTTATTAGGACAGGAAACAACCGGCGCCGGAGGCTTTGCCATGGCAATGAGGTCTATTCCTGCACTACTGGATTATTGTAAACTAATCGAAAGACATGCAAATAAAAATGTCCTAATATTCAATTTCACCAATCCATCAGGCCTTGTAACACAAGCATTAAGATCTGAAGGCTATAATAATGTCTATGGCATATGCGATGGACCGAGCACCTTTAAAAATGAATTAGCAAACCTTATGAGTGTTCCAGAAGATGATCTTTCAATGGAATGTTTTGGTCTTAATCATTTATCATGGTATAGAAATTTTAAAATTAACGGGGAAAATATTTCAAAAGAGTTAATTTCTAATGAAAGATTATATTCAGAAACTGATATGTCTTTTTTTGACCCTGAACTTATTTCAATTTCAGGAGGAACGATGTTATTAAATGTATATCTTTATTTCTACTATTACAGGGAAAAAGCAGTTGAATCTATTATAAAATCCAAAAAAGCACGTGGACAGCACATTATGGAAATAAATCGTGATATGTCAGCTGAACTTGAAAAACTTGATTTAGAGTCAGATATAGATAAAGCATTCAAAATATTTATGTCTTCCTTCATTAGAAGAGAAAAAAGCTACATGTCGGCAGAATCAGATTCATCAAAAGGAAGAACATGTCCTGATACAATACCTACTTTTCAAGAATATCTGGATGAACCTGATGAAGGAGGTTATGCAGGTGTTGCATTAAGGTTTGTAGAAGCAGTTACTACTGGCAAAAACGTAGATATGGTGATTTCAGTACCGAATAACGGAGCTATAGATGATCTTGATGATACAGATGTAGTTGAAATAAGCTGCAAAATTGATAAAAATGGTGCTCATCCTCTAAAAATTGGGCAAGTACCTGTTTTCCAGATGAATCTTATTAGAACTGTTAAATTCTACGAAAATATGTCTGTCAAGGCAATATTGACAAAAAGTAAAGATGCTGCTATTGTCGCTCTCACAGCACATCCCTTAGTAAACTCTTACAGTCTAGCTAAACAACTTGTAAATAAATATCTTGAAGCACATTCAATATATACTGGAGAGTGGAAATAATGTGTGTTTCAGTATTAGATAAATTGACCGTAGATATTATATATTCCGGTATCGATCAACTTCCTAAAAAAGGAGAAGAAGTACACTCCAGGGATTTTAATATTCAACTTGGCGGAGGGCCTGTGGCCCTTCCAATAGTATTAAAAAGGTTGAATATTAATACTAAATTAGGTACATATGTAGGAAATGATTTTATAAGTCTGCTGGCATGTGACCTTTTGAATGAACTTGGGTTTAATGATTACTATAAATTTCAAAGCAATCTAAAAAAACCAATAATTGTAACAAGTGTAATATCACTTAATGATGATAGAAGCTTTATTACTTTTGAAGATAAAAAAGACGAAATATCCTATACAGAACAGGAAGTATATGATTTTTTAACAGGCTCAAAAGTATGCTTCGCAATCAGAGATTATCCAGAAGTAATGGCAGAGTTAAAAAAAGAAGGAACAACTCTTATATTTGATATCAACTGGGATCTTATCAAACCAATTTCTAAATACAGAGATATTCTGGATTGCGTGGAAGTATTTACTCCAAGCGATAAAGAGGCCATGGCTATAACCGACACATTTTCACCTATTGAGGCAGTAAAAATTCTGGCTGAATATGTAAAATATCCTGTAGTTACTATCGGTAAAGAAGGGTGTCTCACCTATATAAACGGAAAAGTTGTTCTCGTGGGTCCCCCTTCCTATGCAGTTGAAACAATTGATACAACAGGAGCAGGAGATAACTTTCTTGCTGGACTGACCTATGGTATTTATAAAGACTGGTGTATAGAAGACTGCATGAAAATGGGAAATATTATTGGAGCAAATTCTACAACTGAACTTGGATGCTATAAAGCATATATGTCTGAGGAAGAAGCTTTAAGTCATTTCTATAATTACATTTAAAGAATATAATTTTTTTGTAAAGCATATGGATATATTAATAAAAAATGTTTATTATGCACATAAGATTATAAAAATAATCCATAGTTTTTTTCATTTATAATTATCTATTAATACTTAGTATTATAAAATAGAGAAGTGGGATACCATTTTATATAATCAATACCTCTATATTCGAAGCTGTTAGGAACGTAAATATATATTTTATAAATATAAGCATATTATATTTAAAATACAGGTTTTTGAAAACAACTCATTAATATATAAAAAGGGAGAATTAACATTATGAAAAGAAATTATTTGATAGTATGGCTTATTATGGTCATTTTCTTCGTAATATCTTTTTTAACCAACATTATAGGCCCACTTCTACCGCAAGCAAAAATAGATTTTCACCTGACTCTGGCTCAGGCAGGAGTTTTACCTTTTGCTTTTTTTATTGCATACGCCGTTTCAATCCCTGCCGGTTATCTCATTGAAAAAACCAGTGAAAAAACAGTAATGATTATAGCGTGTGTAATCTGTGCATTTGGTTCACTTCTTTTCGGTTTTATACCAACTTACCCAATATTTATTACATCTCTATTCATAATGGGTGCAGGCGTTGCGTTTCTTCAAACAGCAATGTGGCCATTACTAAGAACAGCAGGAGGGGAAGAAAATTACTCTTTTAACAGCGTACTCACACAGATATTTTTTGGTGCTGCTTCCTTTATAAGCCCGCTGGTATATTCATATATTGTAGTTAATCTGCCTATAAGACCGGATAGTAATGCTTTCCTTTTGACTTTATCAAAACTTGTTTCTAAAGACATGTCATGGGCATCCATGTACTGGATATTCGGCGTAGTCTCAATACTGTTAATTATTTTAATTGCTGTTATTAAATTTCCTAAAGTAGAATTAAAAGAAGATGAAAAAGTTGAAGGATTTAAAACAGTTCTGCATCTACTGAAAAATAAAACCGTTCTTATTTTCTTCTTTGGTATATTTGCTTATGTCGGAACTGAGCAAGGACTCAGCGACTGGCTTTCTAAATTTTTAAGTACTTATCATGGTTTCGATCCAAATACTGTTGGAGCTCAGACTATAGCTGTTTTTTGGGCTCTTCAAGCTGTTGGAAGTATTCTGGGAATACTATTACTCAAACTGTATGATGTTAAAAAAGTTTTGGCTGTTTTCCTTATACTGCAATTAATTTCTTTAAGTTTTGCACTGTTCGGGCCAGCATACGTTTCTCTTGTATCATTTACAATTTGCGGTTTCTTAACTTCATTAATGTATGGTAGTGTTTTCTCTTTAGGTCTAAACTCTCTAGATAAACACCATGGTTCTTTCTCAGGAATAATGTGTACAGGTATTATAGGAGGAGCAATTATGCCTTTTCTTATTGGATTATTAGGTGATGTCACAAGTTTAAGAACAGGAATGTTTCTGATTTATCTTACAATTTTATTTATGCTCTATATAGCAATAACGGCTAAACCTCTGGTTAATAACAAAACTGTTAAACTTAGAGACCTGTTTAAAAAAGAGAAAAAAGAAACTGCGTAGGTTTAAACAGTTTCAGACATTTGAATTTAAAGTTACATTTAATATTTGAAAATTAATTTTTAGAATCTCTAAAAAGGTATAATATATAATGAAATCAGATAGTAAAAAAGCAGTACTTGGGGTAGACCTTGGAGGTACAAATATTAGAATTGGTAAAGTTGTAGGCAATTCTATAGTGAAAACAATCAGTGAAAAATTACCAGATGACAAAGACAGTAATGCAGACTCTGTTATTAACACTATTAATAAAGTAATATATCAGTTAATGGGTGATGACGTTGCAGGTATAGGTATAGGTATTCCCAGTGTTCTTGATAGAAAAAATGGAATTATCTATGATGTACAGAATATCCCGTCATGGAAAGAAATTCACTTGAAAGATATTCTAGAAAAAGAGTTTGACAGATCAGTTTTTATTAATAATGATGCAAACTGTTTTGCTATTGGAGAAAGAATCTTCGGTAAGGGTAAAAAATATGAAAATTTTGTAGGCCTTGCTATCGGTACCGGCATCGGTGGCGGAATAATCAATAATGGTTCACTGCTCAAAGATGTTAACTGCGGAGCCGGAGAATTTGGCGAGATGAAATATCTTGATGCCAGATACGAAGATTATTGCAGCAGCTTTTTCTTTAAAAGCAGAAATGTTGACGGTTTTGAGCTGTACAACCTTGCCATGTCTGGAAATCTTAAAGCATTGGAAACTTTTAATGAATTCGGAACTCATCTTGGTAATATGATTAAAACTGTTCTTTTTGCAGTTGACCCGGAAGCTATAATTATAGGAGGATCCATAGCAGACTCTCATATTTTCTTTGAAAATTCAATGTGGAATGAAATAAGAGACTTTACTTATCCAAGATCTATACAAAGATTGAAAATTGAATACTCTGAACTTGGTAACAGTGCTCAGATTTTAGGAGCTGCTGCTCTTTATATTGACAGTTCCAAATAAAAATATTACTCTATTAAAAAAAATTGACAGGTTTATATTATAAACCTGTTTTTTATTTCACCTATCAACTGATATTTATTAGCGGCTCAAAATTCTCTCAAAAATTTTATTTTAAATCATATATTACAAATAATTTCTGCATTGGGACAACTGGTAGAATATTTAGGCTTAGTTTAGAACATGTGAGAGCTCTACAATCTTGGGACAAATGTGGTGGGGATAGGGAGATTTGAATAAATCATAGAGCTCTAACATGTTTTAAATATCACTCCGATTAAGTTTATATCAAAATTAATAGCAATATTTAATGTATATTCGCATATTTGAGAATAAAATTACCCGACTTATGTAACATACGGCATAATAAGTGAAAGTTTCATAACAATGTATTCTACTATTTCCTCCACGCTATACATGTCCAATATCTGTGTATTCCGATATTTCAGCGCTTATTGTACATAGATTATCAATTGATAAATTATGTATATCGTGATTTCCTGTTAATCTTGCAAATGATTTTATCTCTTCAATGGAAACAGATAAAAAATTACTTAATCTTTCAGCTGATTTATTAACATCAAGCCTCTTTCTAAGTTCAATATCCTGAGTTGCAATTCCTACTGGGCATTTACCCGTATTGCAAACTCTATATTGCTGACAACAGATTGACATCATAGCAGCAGTAGCTATTGCAACAGCATCTGCTCCCATTGCTAAAGCTTTTGCAAAATCTGAAGATATTCTAAATCCGCCGGTAATAATTAAAGAAATATCAGGAGCATTATTTTTCAAAAAAGTTTTAGCTCTAAAAAGTGCAAACAGTGTAGGAACAGAAGTTGAATCCTTGATAAATTTAGATGCAGCACCGGTGGCACCAGCTCTTCCGTCAAGTGTTATAAAATCAGGTTTAGCAAAAACAGCTATTTCTAGATCTTTCTCTATATTTCCAGCGGCTATTTTTATGCCTATCGGTTTTCCTTCCGTCAATTTCCTCAAGGTAGCAACCGTTTCCTTCAAATCCTCACGATTGTTAATTTCTATAAATTTTGCAGGGCTGATAATATCTTTTCCAACCTGCTTCCCGCGAACTTTTGCTATATCTTCTGTCACTTTGCTTCCTGGCAGATGCCCTCCCATCACAGGCTTTGCAGATTGACCAATCTTAATTTCTACAGCATCAACTTTTTTAAGGTATTCTTCTGTCACTGAATATTTATTAGGAACGTATTCAAATATATATTTATAAGAATTTTCAAGAGAGTCTCTGAGAATTCCACCCTCTCCCGAACACATTGCTGTTTTTACTGTTGCCGATCCTTTTGCCAACGCAATTTTTGCCTCTTTAGAGAGTGCACCATAAGACATATGCGAAACAATAATTGGTGTATTTAAAATCAGTGGTACAACAGCCTTAGGACCTATTATTGTTTCAGTTAAAATCGACTCATCTTCATTTAGCGGCATATTGAAAAGCTGTGATCCCTTGAATAAGATATCATCCCAACCTGGACATCTTTTTTTACTTTTCATTGGTTCTATTATAGATTTCCCGCTGAGGGAAATTCTATGAATATCATCCATATAATTTTCAATATTATCAGAAGATCTTTCCCATTCCTGAAGATACTTTTTTTCTATATGCTGTTCTGAACCTGTTTTTGCAACAGTTTCATCCAAAGCATCACATTTATTCTTTTTAATAAAATAACTTTTATCTGAAGAACAAATCGGACAAATCCAGTTTTTATTTAATTTATCCCATGCAATCTCCTCTTTTTCCTCATCATAGCAGAATGCACAAACACTGCACTCATATATTTCTACAATAGAAAAATAGGTTTTACCTGAGTTACAAAGAGGGCATGTCCAATTATCATGTAATTCACTCCATTTATTTCCCTCTTTAATCTCATCATATTTGAATCCGCAAACTTTACACTGATAAGTAGCCATACATTAACCTCTTATTCAGGATTTTTAAAAACTTAAATCAGCAGGCTCGTAATACTCTCTTGGATGTTGGCAGCATGGACATTTCACAGGAGGTTCTTTTCCCTCAACAACATAACCGCATACACTGCACTTCCATGTAATTTTTTCATCCCTTTTAAAAACAGTTCCCTTTTCCACCATTTCAAAAAGTTTTTTATATCTATCTCTATGATGAGCCTCAACTTTTGCTATCTGCCTGAAAAGTCGTGCTGCTTCCATATTACCCTCTTCTTCAGCTTCTTTGGCAAAAGTAGGGTACATTTCTGTAGTTTCATAATTTTCACCTTCAATAGCTTCTTTTAAGTTATCTTCAGTTTTCCCAATACCATTTAAAAGGTTAAATTCATCCTTAGCATGACGTTTTTCATTTTCAGCAGTCTCTTCGAATATTTTAGCGATATAATGATACCCCTCTTTTCTTGCGGCTTGAGCAAAATAAGTATATTTATTTCTTGCCTGTGATTCTCCGGCGAAAGCAAATTCTAAGTTCTTTTTTGTTTTACTCATTATATGCGCTCCTTATTTTAGGTTATAAATTATAATTATACAAAATTCGTAAAAAAACAAGTAAACATGGCAATTATTCCAAATCATTGGCGAGGCAGAGATTATTCACCCATTTATTTAAGCTTTGTACATATTCATCCGGTAATTTAAGGGTATCTATTTTACCGATTGCTGAATTTATCAGCAAGTTTAATATTTTCTTATTTTTATTATCTTTATCTGAAACCGAAAGTTCATTAGGAAGCAGACCGTTTTCATACAGATAAATAAGTTTAATTAAAAAGAAAGGATATTCTTTACCTTCAGAAGTTTTACATAGCATGTTATCAAATGCATCATAAACAAATCTGCATGATACTCCAGCGTGGATGTTTTTCAAAATAAATGAAATAATTTTATATATTCTAGAAATTGCCTCAGGGTAACCGGCTATTCTGTCATTATCTTCTATTAAGTCAAACGATAACGGTGATATCAGGTTTTTGCTCATTGCAATTTCTTTAAACTCTATTTTTAATTTTCTAAATATATCAATTTCAGGAAACGATTTCTTCGAAATACGTCTCGCCCCTTTGATGATAAAATCCAGCCTTCCATATTCAGGACTTAATGAATTAATGATTAAGCTGGTCTCTGAATATGGAATTTTCCGAAGAATAATTACTTCTGTTAAAACTGTTTTATGCATACAAAAAATAAATACTAATTAAAAATTAAGAATTGCGAGTTAAATCTGTGATTTTCAATTCTAATTAACTGTTATCTTATCTGTATTTTTCTATTTTATTATCGATTGAAATCCCGTCTCTGCAATAATCAATATCGAGAAATACTGCAAAACGTCCCACTGATTTTTCTATTTTTTTACACATTGATCCAACTTTATTCAATATATCCTGTAAATCTCCCTCAACAGTTGTATTACAGGGACCAACTTCATATTTCAGTCCCCAACTGTCAATAATTTCAATAGCTCTATCAACAGCACTGTGAACTTCATTTTCTTGTACAGCAGGCAAAAATTTAATTCCAACCGTTATACCTTTTGACATACTAGATCTTCCTTCATTTTATTATTATGTTCAATTAATCTCTTGCGCCATTTATAATAACCTATTATTGCCATAACTGTATATATTATAAATAGTAAGCCTGTAAGATGCAGACCTTTGTAAAAATATATTATAATATAAGCTCCATCAATAAATATCCATAACAACCATTGTTCAAAATAACATTTAGTAAGCATCCATGTCGCAATAAATGCCAAAGTTGTCATAAAACTGTCAAGAACGGGTATGCTTGCAGAATTTATATTAAGCACTTCCGGTAAAAATTTTACAGGAATAAATATTATAAAATATAAAATAACTCCGGCTAAAATTAACCATAGAATCGTTCTTTTATCCAATTGGGCAACTTCAGCCTGATGAGTATCCTTATTATATGACTTATCTAAATATACCCATTTTATCCATCCGTATATACTGATAACTACATAGAAAATATTTTGTATCATATCAGCATAAAGAGAACTTCTATAAAAAACAACTACATAGATACCTGAACTTAAAATACCTAATATCCAAAGCCATGACTTTCTATTGATTGAAAAATATAAATATATAACAGCACTTACAACTCCGAATACTTCAAGCCAGTGCATCATCAAATAGTGCATAAAAGAGTCTTTCTATAATTAATTATCAGCTTCAGCTAAACGATTGATTTATATAAATTAAAATATATAATATCTATGATTTCACTAAAATATTCAACACACACTGCATAGTAAAATTAAATTATGAAATTCTATTCTACAGTTAAACCATATATTTTTATCACTCTAACAGGCCTTTTTCTTTTATTGGAAATGGGCCTGCAAGTATCTGTCAGTGTGATAACTCCCGAGCTCATGCACGATCTACATATATCAGCCGTTGGTATAGGATTTATTAGTTCATTTTTCTTTTATTCATATACAGTTATGCAAATACCAGGGGGGATGCTGTTTGACTGTATAAGTGCAAAAAAAGTTATTTCTGTAAGTATTTTTTGCTGTGCAGTTGGGAGTTTACTATTTGGCATTTCTACAACAATCACAGTTGCATCAGCAGGTCGCTTTCTCATAGGACTGGGGTCTTCTATTGCCTGGATTTCAGTTTTATATATTGCTTCCCAGTGGTTTCAGCACAAATATTTTGCTATCATTACAGGTTTGGCTATGATTGTAGCCTCTCTCGGTGCAATGGGAGGACAAATGCCTTTAGTTGTTCTGAACGATCATCTAGGATGGCGAAACTCAATATTATTGCTTTCTCTGATTGGATTTATATTAAGTGTTTTAATATTTATTTTCCTTGAAGATAAAACAATAAAAAAGAAATTCACCGTACATGAATTTAACGTATTGAAAAATAACTTCCTTAAAATTCTTAATAAGAAACAGACATGGGCCATAGGAGTTTTTGCATTTTTTATATGGGCTCCAATCACTGCTTTTGCTTCTTTATGGGGTGTACCTTTTCTAAAAACAGCGTACCAACTTAATCATGAAACATCAGCATTTGCATGTTCAGTAATCTGGATAGGTGTAGCTATCGGCAGCCCGCTGTTAGGATGGTGGTCTGAAAAAATTCAAAAAAGGATATTACCATTGGTAATCGGATCTCTTATCGGTACAGCCAGTAGTTTTTTAGTAATTTATCTACACTTACCACTATTTCTTCTTTACATATGCTTGACACTGACTGGTATTGCAGCCGGAGGACAGGCGTTAAGTTTTGCCCTAATCAAAGATTCTACCAATAATAATCTTATGGGAACAGCTATTGGTGTAAATAACATGGCTGTTGTCGCAAGTGGTTTTATTTTCCAGCCATTAATAGGAATCATGCTAAACTGGTTTTTAAAAAACAGCAGTACAGATACTATAATATATTCTACTACTGATTATAGGTATGCATTATTCATAATACCACTTGCTTTTTTAATCAGCTTCCTTGTTTCAATTAGTTTTATCAAAGAATCATATAATAAGTTGTAATAAAATACCTTCAGTTTCTTAAAACATGTAAAATGAACTATAATTTCTACCGATATAAATATGCCTCAAATTACTACAAAAATTTGAAAAGAAGTGAAATTGATATATCTTTTTAACTTGTATTTTATATAGAAAATATCAGTTAAAGTAAATTTTAAATTATATATAATTGACTAATTAAAAAAGGTATAAGATCATGTGTCTAGCTATACCAATGAAAATAAAAGAAATTCACGATAAAAATATCGGAGTAGTTGAAGCTGACGGTGCCGAAGCCAGAGTCAGCCTTGCATTAGTTAAAGATCCTGAAGTTGGGGATTATGTAATTATTCACGCCGGTTATGCAATTGAAAAAATAGACGAAGAAGAAGCCGGAAAAACAAAGGCTCTGTTCGATGAACTCGCAGAACTAAACGCAACATCATAATTTTGTATTGATAATGAAATATATAGACGATTACAGGAACCCGGAAACTGCAAAATTCATTGTAAAAGATATAAAAAAATCTGCAAAAATCCTTCAAGACAAGGATATCAACGTAAATATAATGGAGGTTTGCGGAAGCCATACAATGGCTATTGCAAGATTTGGAATAAGAGATCTTCTTCCTGAAAATATAAACTTAATCAGCGGACCGGGTTGTCCTGTCTGCGTTACAGATTCAGGTTATATTGATACTGCGGTTAAATTAGCTGAATCAGGTGTAATAATTGCGACTTTCGGTGATATGATTAATGTTCCAGGTAGTGAAAAAACTTTGGCAAAATGCAGAGCAGAAGGATGTAGAATTGAAATTTGCTATTCTCCAAGTACAGCCATAGATCTTGCAAAAAAAAATCCTGACAAAGAAGTAGTATTTCTAGCTATCGGTTTTGAAACAACAATGGCTCCGGTTATATGCATGATTGACTCTGCTGTTGAAGAAAGTATTAAAAACATTAGCATTTTAACTGCTTTTAAATTGGTTCCTCCTGCACTTGAAGCACTTACTTCAGACCCTGAACTTAGAATTGATGCTTTTTTATGTCCTGCTCACGTAAGTGCTATTATTGGTGAAAAAGCTTACGAACCTTTTGTACAGAAATATAAAATACCTTGTGTAATTGCTAGCTTTGAACCTGTTGATATTTTATTTGGCCTTAACTGCATACTAAAACAGATAATAAACAAAACACCTAGGGTAGAAAACAGGTATAAACGAGTTGTTACTCACGATGGCAACAAGACGGCTGTGGAACTTATAAACAAGTATCTTGAGCCTTATGACGCTGCATGGAGAGGTATTGGTGTGATTCCTGAAAGTGGACTGAAATTAAAAGAAAAATATTCCACCATCAATACGGAATTCAAGCTAAATGTAATTGTAGAAAAAGGAAAACCGAACAATGCATGTAAATGCGGAGACGTACTGAAAGGTAAAATTAAACCTGACGAATGCCCTCTTTTCGGAAAAGCATGCTCTCCAATAAATCCTATTGGACCATGTATGGTAAGTTCAGAAGGAAGCTGTGCTGCTTACTTCAAATATTCTAGACATTAGTAACTTTAATATAAAAGATATTCACTATGGAAGATAAAATACAAATTGCTCACGGTAGCGGAGGGAAACTTTCTTCACAGTTGATCGACAGTGAAATAGTTTCCAGATTTGGAGAAGGCCCACTAAAAGGACTTCCTGATGCAGCAATGCTTGAAGGCTTTAAAAATAATATTATTTTTTCGACGGATAGTTATGTTGTCCACCCTATTGAATTTCCTGGAGGAAATATTGGAAACCTTGCAGTTCATGGAACGGTTAATGATGTTTCTGTTGCAGGTGGAAAACCAAAATGGCTCTCTCTCGGCGTAATACTTGAAGAAGGCCTTTCTGTTAAAACATTTCAGAAAATATTGGATACGATTAAACTATCAGCTAAAGAATGCGGAGTTAAAATAGTTACCGGGGACACAAAAGTTGTTGCCAAAGGCCAATGCGATGGAATTTATATTAATACAGCAGGTATAGGCGAAGCTATTGAAGGATTTAATCTGGATAAAAATCTTATCAAAGAAAATGACTGCATTATAGTAAGCGGAAATATTGGCGATCATGGAATGGCCGTATTATCAGCAAGAGAAGGAATAAACATTGAGAATGGCCCTCTAAGTGATACCGGTTCAGTTCACAGACTTGTTCAGAATATTCAGCCATATGCTAAAAACATTAAATTCATGAGAGATCCTACAAGAGGGGGTATTGCTTCTGTTTTAAATGAAATTGTATCAAACACAGAAATTGGTGCCATTCTTGACAGTCAAAAAATTCCTGTTGCTCCAGGAACCAACTCTATTTCTGAAATTTTAGGAATTGACATATTAAGTGTAGCCTGTGAAGGAAGAATGCTATTAATTTGCTCAGAATCTGTTTCAAAAGATATCTTAAATGAATGGCATAAATTTCCTGAAGGAAAAAATGCAGCGGTTATTGGAAAAATTAACAGTGATAAAGGAAGAGTAACTTTAAGCACTGTTACCGGAGGTACAAGATTAGTTGATGTTCCGATGGGAGAATTATTACCGAGGATTTGTTAAAATGCATGAACTTTCACTTGCGGAATCAATGGTCCGCGAATTAAACGAATATATCGAAAGAGAAAAAGTAAATAAAATATTTACTGTTACTGTCCAAATGGGATATTTTTCAGGAGTAG
>DASCNA010000218.1:0-2872 GCA_036011305.1 Victivallales bacterium | reverse complement strand
CGGAAAATATACTATCAACATAATAATGATAATAAATAATTTTATTATAAATTTATTATTCAATTTTTTCTTTATACCAATAAATACTCCCTTGATGGTGTAAAAAAACAAAATTAAAATAGCACAGAAATATATTATCAGTGCATCTACAAAAGGATTGGAAATGCTATAATATGTATAAATATACGAATAGTCAAAGAGATTTAATGCACCAAAAATATCAACAACGACAAATGAAAAAGAAAAAATAACACATAATAACGTTAATAAGAATAAATATTTAATATCTTTTTCAGAAAATCTACTCTTTGGATTCATTTGAATATGATGTTTATCCGGTATTATATTTGTACTCTCATTTTTCTTTCCAATAAATAAAACTATAAACAAAATAAGGATTATACCAATCATATGAATAATATTCCATCCGAGCCTAGACATAGGAGGTTCGACTAATCCTGGCCAATACAAAAATAAATAAACAATTAGTGCTGTATTTATTATTATAAAATTAAATAATCTCTTGGGTAAATTATACTTACAACTTATATAAAACCCTTTTGCAAGAAAATAAAGCAATATTACTAAAGATACAAAAATCACTATAGAAAAGTAATTATCTGGTGAATAAAAATTATGTCTTGTGGCATAAGATGTAGGATCTATATAAAAAATTTCTCTAGTAAGAATAATGAAAAAAATAATTCCAGTTAATGCTACTAAATAAATATTTATTTTTTCAAATTTAGTATATTTTAATTTATTTTCTAGAGGAACTTTCCTGCCAGAACCGTTTTTTAAATACTCTTTATATTTCTTAAAAAATATATTTTCTTCAGTTGAGATTCTGATTAATAATTCTTTAAAAAATTTATCCAGTTCCTGTAAAAAGCCCTTTGCTCCTGTCAAAATTTCATGTTTTTCATAAAATGACAATATATACTCAGTTGTCTCTTCCATATTAGGTACCAAAGCCTCTACTGTTTCACGTAACTCTTTATTCTGTTCATAGGCATTTTGTAGCGGGAGATACAGATATTTTTTCTCCTTTTCAAGATGTTTGATTAATATTTTTTTCATGGCAAACAGTTCTTCATGTTTTTTTACAATACTATCCTCCTTCCTTATTAAAGAAATAGTATCCAGAACCATTTTGTGTTCATTCATGAACTCTTGAATAATATTACTCGTACTTAATGTGTCATGAGTATTTATTATTATGGAAACTTCTTTATTAATTGTTCTGGTATCACCAAACACAATCCTGTATTTTCCCATCAGGAGGAAATAAAAAGAAAAAAAGAAGAAAATACTGCCGGCTCCATCTATAATAACCCAGACAATAGGAATATTAATAAATATATTAAAAGGAAGATAAACTATTAAATAAAAAATAGTAATATATAAATTTATTCTAATATTTACCCTTGTTTTATCATTTGTAACCTGTCCTAAGGCTTTGATATTTAAATAAATCAGAGCTATTATTACGAAAATACAAACTATCCATGTCGAATTAACCACATTGAATGATTCTGATACAGTAAACAAATCTTCAATATCATTATTCATCATAAGTATATTTACTATCATATAAAACAGGGAAAAAACGGATCCCAGTATTGTACAGATAAAAATATATTTCTGCTCACGTTTGGAAAAGGATAAGACATTCTTCCTCGTGCTAAAAGTGTTATCAGAGAATATATTTTTCTTAAAGACATTATTATAACAATAAAGCATAAAAATAAGAAAGAATATTCCTATTAAGTGTGCAAAATGCCAGAACAATAGTGTGCATGGTAAAGTATCAACGATTGGTACATATAATAAAAGATATACTAAGATGACTAAGATAAACAATGGGAAAATATAAATAGTTTTTTTGAGATTATAACTTATACTTCCCTTCCATAACCCTTTAAGACTAAAATACAGCAGTCCTATAAAGCCAATAAATATTATCCAGCCACAAAAATATTCAGGATTTGTAATAATAAATTTATAATGGTGTTTAAAACCAAATGATATACTATATAGGTCATTAAATATTTTAGTAATGTAAAATAAACGAAAACTTAGAAAGACAAATCCGGCAATAATAATAAATGATAATATATATAAAACTATAATTTCATTTTTTGAGAATATTATATTTTTATTTTTTGCATGTTTATACATTTTGTTATCAGTATAATCTAAACTGAAAACTCTATTATCAATGCTTTTTTCAGGTTTCTTTTTTCTATCAATTAGCAGTATAAAGCTAAACATATATATACAGCCAAAAAAATTTATCACATGCCACATTTTCATTGGAATTACAGTATAATTATGAAAAGGATAGAATAATATTAGATAGATGACTGTTATAATCAACGATACTATATAAATGACTTTTTCATCCCCTTTAATACATCCAATAACTATCATTTTTATATTATATAATACTATGCCCAGCAAACTCAGAAAAATGATAAAACCAAACATACTTTGAATGAAAATAATGAAGTGTACATATCCTTTTATAAAATAAAAAGGTCTTACTAAATTAGGTATACCTACCAGAAAACAAGTTAAGGAAAGAACTAAAAAAGATATAATGGCTATTATGGATAAAATTCTAATTAAAAAAAAATCATTTTTAGAATATTTCATAATCGGTTTAAGTTTATGCTAATAATCAATAACCAGATAACTATATAATAAAAAATACGAAAAGCGCAATTTTATTGACAACTAACTTTGATTAATTATATACTTAAATTCAATAATTTAGATAGATTTACGATACAAAGTAGATATTATTTGTATAGTTTTACACAAATGGAAGTTCTTATATTAAATTAACTATCAACAAAGTTGCATATAA
>DASCNA010000217.1:0-5619 GCA_036011305.1 Victivallales bacterium | reverse complement strand
TAACAAAGAAAAAGAAAGGAAAGGCAGATGTCCAAAAGCAAAGTGAATGTTTAGAAAGTTATAGTATAATTGAGACTTAAAGTAGAATGCATAACACGTTAGCATACATGCATTTCTATTTCGCGACAGCGACTATATAGAAGTGGCAGGAAAAACAAGCAATAGGCAGATAATATGTTTTGATCCTTATGTATTGAAAGAAGTAGATTCTTGATAATTATTTATTTTTTTTTTACCGTAAAGGTTCCTGTCTTGCTATAAGATCCGTAATCTGATTTCAACATAAACCTGTATATATAAGTTCCTTCTTCGCAATTTACAGGGAAATGATAAACAGCTGTATGTATTTTTTTAAATTTTTCTCCAATTATATTTTCTTTTTGTACAGTATTTATATAATTGCCTGAAAATGAAGTATGAACCTTTGCTTTTGTATTAGGTTTAAGGTCGTTTAACTAATAATAACCGTATAAAGTAATAAGCTCACCGGGATTTATTATTTCAGGTTTAGCAATTACTCTGCTGATATGAATTTTTGGTTTATATACAAATATTTTTGTTGTAAAACTGTCTAAACTCTTATTAGATCTGAGTTCTACAGTAACTGTTTTATATCCTTCAGATATTCTTTCTGGCAGAATAAAATTAAAAAAAACTTCATTGTTTTGCTGTTTAACTGATATTTTTTTTGATTGTTTATTTATGTCTTTTATACATACAGATATATTTAAATTCACCTGTTTACTGTTTGATAAACCAGTTACCATAAACGGAACAGATAATTTAATTTCGTCACCGGGCCAATATTTAGTGTTATTCATTACAATCGGTCCGAGATAAGCAAAAATTTCATTAGGCTGAGCTGAATTAAAGTGTTTTATATCTGCTGGATTATTTATGTTTTGAACAGAAGAGTTTTTACATCCTGTATTTATACAAAAGGACAATAGAATGAGTAAAGTAGAAATGAGTGACGATTTAAATAATAACATTGTCTATTTGCGTTATTGTTATATATACGTTATTAACTTTTTCTCTTCTCTCATTTTAATGTATATATTTTTATTTACTACATATGCTGATATAAAAACAGTCGATGCATAAAAATATGCACCAACTGTTGCTATTTTGAACTGCAAAGCAGTAGTAAATTTTTTCAGATCATAGGATCTGTATTTAAATTATTCTAAATAATTTTCTTTCTGAAAGATTTCTTTTGGTAGTTGATCTTTTAGATCTCCTAAGCCTTTATCGATTTTAAAAGAAATTTCCCGATATATGTCATTGATTTTTGTTGAGTACTGCCTGCTTTCTTTCTCGTCAATTATATCAAAATCCGGTAGCGCTGTAATGATATCCCAGGTATTGTCTACAGTCTCATTTAACCTAGTCTGGTATTTTTTTAACCATTGATAATCCAATAGAATACCATCATGCCTTTTATTCATTAATTGCTCCTTTTTTTGGTTTTAAATTATTTAAGTGCAAACTTATAAAACTAGAGTTTGACTATCGTTTATTTTCATTTTTTCAGCATAAAGATTGACAATAGTTATGCCTCTTTTCAGCATGCACTTTTTGCGGCAATATCAATATTATTGTATTAATCCATTATAAATATATAAATAATACTATAAAATATTTTATTTGTATTGCATAAATAAAGAAAAGATTCTTAATGTTTAATATTGAAACATTAAAATTCTTTGTTATTAAATTTGTGTAGAGGAGTCAATTTTTGTTAACTCTCCTAATTATTCTTCAAATTCCGGCAATAGTCAGGTCTGTGTACTATAAAAATATTCAGAAAGAAATTCTATAAGTCATTTTTTATAAACAGATGAAAAATATAAGAAGAATTATGTTTCAAAGACTTTTCATATACCTTTTGCAACTTTGTATAGATTGAAATTAAAAGAAAATACTTCATTTATTTTGCATGATAAAGAATAACTCTATAGGTTATCTACTTCATTTTTAGAAAGATTTGTAGATTCAGATATTATTGAAAGTGGTATTTTTTTATTTTTAAGCTTCTTAGCAATATCAATATTTCTTTGTTTATAGCCATCTTTATATATTTTTTCTTTTTCTAACTGATTTGTGATATCAGTTTCAAAAAAAGCAGAGCATAATTGACCGTCAAATCTAATTTTTATACGTCTTGTTTCAAGCCATCGGATTTTTCTATCTTTTCTTATTATTCTATATTTCCTGATTTCAGGCCATATATCATTATCACTATATTGTTTTTGTTCTTTATAGTCATCAGGATGTACGCATTTATTCAACCAAAAATCGTGCCCGCCTTCAGTAAGTATTTTTAATGGATATCCATATATTTTTTCTCTAGACTTGCTGTAATATAAAATTTTATGAAAATTAGGCCCAATTAATCCAAAAGTTTCATTCATCGAATTAATGGTTGTTTCCATCATAAGTCTTATCTTCTCATTATTTCGTTTTTTTGTAATATCTTTTATAACTCCAAATTCGATTTCTGAATCCTTGATTATGGCATTATATGAGAAATGCTGAATCCATTTATCCTGGTCTCCGTTGACTACAATCCGATATTCCATTTCCTTCATACGATTATGGAATTCTTTTTTGATTCTTTTTCTATCATCTTTATGTATATAATTTATCCAGAAATCGACATTTTTATAAAATTCTCTTTTTCTTACATTAAATATTTTTTCTACAGCATTATTAATATATATAAAATGTCTGTAAGGCTTTGTTTTTATTATCCAAATTACATGTTCTAAGTTTTCGAGGACAGATTCCATATAAAAAAATTTTTCATTTAGAGTTTGCTCTCCAGAAATATCTTGTATAGAACCGGTTATTTCCTTTACTTGACCATCATTGTTAAATATTGGTTTAATGCTTACAATGCCAGAGCCGTGAGAACCAAAGACTTTGGGGATGTTAATTACTCTATTCAAAACAGGTAATTTCGTATCTAAAACCTCTTTTTCTATTTTTGTAATTTCAGACCAATGATCCTGATTCTTCCAAATATCAGAATTTCTTTGTCCTAAAATGAGATTTTCACCACCAAAACCGAAATATGATAAAAAATAGTGATTTATAAAAGTATATTTTAAATCTCTGTTCTTTTTGTAAACCAAAACATTTAAACAATTAATTATTGTACTAATACTATCAATCACTATGTTTTTTTGTTGTTTTTGCCATGTTAGCATTTTATTTTGCTTCATGCTATCAATCAGTATCTTTTGCTTTTCAGTTTCTGTTTTTGTTGAAAAATCATATGTGCTTTTATCAAGATTACTTAATGAATTGTAAAAATATGGTTGCTGAATTGTTTTATCCAGGTCAGAAATCTCACATACAGGAACCTGTAGCATTTCGGCTAGGATTTTTATTTCAGCTGTTGTTGGTACGCCTTCACCTTTTTCCCATCGCAATATCGTTCTGTATGATGCTTTGCCAATAGCTTCAGCTGCCTGTTGCTGTGTTAATTTCAAACTTTTTCTAAGTTGTTTGAATTTACTCTTGTTAAAATAGCTCATATGTATATATATGTCATAAATTAATTCATTGTAGTATATTTTATGACATATATGGCTATTTATCAACTTTATAGTTAGCTATTTCTTCTTTATTCGAATCTAATTAAGTTTATTTTATAGTATGAAATAAATTTAAAAAGGAGGTAATTATTATGAATAAGCATACAAAAAAACCGTTAAAAAAAGTTAGTAACTTTTGGAAAAAATATAAAAAAGCATCTAGCAACTATGGTAATATTCTTTTACCGACACATTGCAAATACAAAGAATATCACCATTAAGAAAAATATTGATTAATGAATATCAGAGATCAATATAAAGTAGCAGTATTTACATTTATTATATGCTTTGTAGGTATTGGAATCGGTCGTTATATATATGGTCCAATTTTACCTCAAATGATAAGAAAACATTGGTTTTCACAATCAGATGCATCTTATATTAATGCTGCTACTTTTGTAGGTTCAGTAGTCGGGGCACTGATTTTTCCATATATAGAAAAATATATGAATAATAAACTTAACCTATTACTTATATTTGCATTTATCGCTAGTTTGGGTGTACTTGGGTGTTCCTTTAATTTTGGATTTCAGTGGCAAAGTTTTTCACGTTTTATCACTGGCTTAATGACAGGTGCACTTATGGTAGGTATACCGTCAATTACTCTGCCAATGTTTGATAAAAATAAAAAATCCTTTTTTACATGTTTTATATTTATGTCAATTGGTACATCAATTATTATACAGGGAATACTGTTGCCAGTAGTTCTTCCTTACAGTATTTTAAGTTCTTGGATGAGTATTTTTGTAATATGTATAGCTGCTATTATTATATGTTCTTTCTTAAAGAGAAATTTATCTGTGGTAAATGTTCATAAATTCCCAAAAAAAATAATAAAGCCAAATGATTATAAAAAGTATGTAACTTCGAAGCTTATTGTTTTCATTTTTCTTTACACATTATCCGGTATTGTTATATTGCCTCAGTGTGTATTAATGAATGAATATGTAGTATATTCATTAAATTACACATCATTCATGTCAAATAATTTATGGATATCACTTGGTCTTGGGATAGTAGTTTTAACTTATACAATTGGTAAAATTACAATAAAAATTCATACAAAATATCTTTTAATGCTGTCATATATATTAGCTTTAATATCATTAATGATTTTTATTTCTTCAGATTGTTTTAATATTTTGTTAATATCTAATTTTCTATTGGGAGGTTGCGTTGGAAGTTATACTGCTCTTTCCATGTCCTTACTATCTGAATTTGTAGGAAGAGATATATATGCCCACATATTTAGATTTTTGCCATGTTTTGCATCTATTGGTTTTGCAGTTGGATTATACTTTATCGGTTATTTTCAAAGTTTAGGTTATGATCTGCATACAATATTTATCGGAGTGGCTGTAATTGCTTTTATAGAAGTAATATTTTCAACATTAATAGTAATTATGCATAAAACTGATATTAAACTAATTATATCAACTTCATAAATTATTTTGGACGGTTTTAATCCAATTTAGAAATCCACGTCTTTCTAGACGTGGTAATAATCCTTTAGGAGGTGCCTGAAGATTTACCCATGATATAGATTAGCCTGAATAATGTAAAAATATGGATAATCATAAAGTAACATTCTAACTATCGCCTTATATTCTTTTGTATATAAGTGAATATATTTAAACTTAGTTCTTTATCAATTAAGTACCTACACGTATTTTTACATCGCAGTAGTTGTTGTTTTGTAAACTTGCTGTAACTCGTACAGAATACTTGTTTCCAGTTTTACCTCTTTATATCCGCTGTTGTCTTCTTGCAATAGATGAAATTGGAGATATAAAGTTATTTCTGAAGGCAATAGCTTTCACAATTTATTTTGGTGTTGCTTTAATTTTACCTTTTAATGCTCCTTCTAAATTACACTGTTCCTGCTTCTGACGTTGTGCCTTTATGTAAAAGAATGCAGCTACTTGCTGATATTGAGATAGGTAAAATATTTTTTTTTGAAATTTAATATTTTTATGCAAAATGTTCTATAATATTTTATATAATTACTTTTATTTAA
>DASCNA010000216.1:0-20553 GCA_036011305.1 Victivallales bacterium | reverse complement strand
AATAACTCAAATCTTTATATTTATGCCACGTTTGTATTACTGAACTCTTATTTTATATGCACTCCATAGCCCTAATTGTAATCTACAGGGCTTTATCCTCATCTACTGATATCAAAAGTACGCTGTTTAATGGACTGCTAATGATGTCTAGAATCAAAAAGAGGAAAAATAGTTCTTTAAAAAATTTATGATGAAAAATCGTATTAATATGTAGTGAATTGTATTTGTATAAAAATCAGCTAAAATTTATTCTAAAGTTGTTTAGTTTTAGTAGCTTATAGCAAACGTGAGGGTGTTTCATAATGTATAGGATTTCTCAGATTTTAACTATCTTCTTTGTCGTTTTTTTTTTAAGTTTTAGTGTGTATTCAAAAAAGAAAGCCAAACGCAAGGGATCAAAAGGTAAAAAAATAGGAACACAAAGACTAAGTAGTATGCGAAAGGGGATTACACAAAAAAAATCTAAACCTGAACCAAAGTTGACTCCTTCTGCTGTTTCTGTAGCTGGCAGTGCAACTGGAAAAACGCCAGTAAAAAAAACAGTAAAACTAAAAAGAACAAAACCTCCTAAAAACATAATCAATGGAGTTAAACAGCCCTCAAGAACTCCAGTCAAAAAGCTATCAAAAATTCCAGCTAAAAAGCCATCAAAAACTCCAGGTAAACAACTAAGCAAGGGGATTGGTAAGCAGAAAACAATGAACACAAAAATTAAATAATTTTTGAGCATATAAATATTGCTAAGGCAGGGAGTTAAATATTTTACGTTCAGATTTGTTATATAGCATTATCCAGCTAAGATTAATTGTCAATATCTCTTAAACAGGGTGGTTTTTAACCACCCCGTGAATGCAAAAATTAATTCATTATTTTATCTGATCTTTTTTATCTGCAATTTGTGGATATCTATGAATTATTGATTCAGCATATAGTGTATTTACATTACAATAGCTATCCCATACCATTTTCATGGCTTTTTTAATGGACTTACCGTTCTTCATTTTTAATAACCTTTATTTTTTATTTTGAGTACGGCAACAATAAACATCGGCCATAATTTCACCGTAAATACTGGTTGAATCTAAATAAACTTTAAAAAATCTTTTAAGATTTTTATTAAACTGACTGTTCTTTTTCACTTGCTTTCCTCCTAACTAATTAAAATACTAATTTGGATGAGCAGAACAGATACTATTGATTAGTTTTGCTGCAAATATTACAGAGCATAATAACCATTAAGCTAATGTAATTGTAACATTAATTGCACAGTAATGGGGAATAATAATTTTTATTATTATTGTTTGGTTTTTATATTAAGCATTTCAAATCTAAATTAAGCATTTCTAAGTTCCTAAAGCATATAAACTATTTTGATAGTTTTGAGAGTATAATATATCTAATTATTCCATCATTAACTTACGTTTAGACAATGTTAATTGTATATAACACATAAATGATAAAATGGATCTAATTATGGGAAAAATTTTAGCTAAATAATAATAATGTAAAATATTTTTACATTATTATGTTGCCTTTTTCTTTTTCAGGTTTTTATTTATATGCCTAGCGTATTAGACTATGTACTGCCTAAATAGATAAAGAAAAATGAAGTAAAAGTTTGTATGATTTTTACGGTGAATTTATGAAATAGGCATATACAGAATCTATCAAGAAAATACAACATACTAATTTTGAGTAAGGTGACATGTATTATGTTAAAAACTAATTACTTACTTTCCTCTAATACACTTAACTGTGTGTTTGGAGAGAGATTTGATACAGGTAATGCAAATGAGATTTCTTCTGAAATTCAAGATAAAATAGATGATCTAATAGGTAAAAATACAAAATCAGAATCTTTAAAAATAATCTTTGATTTAGAAGAGACAGATTATGTTTCTTCAATGTTTTTAAGAGTAGCCGTGATGGTCGGGCAGCGGGTAGCCAATGGAAATTTTACTATAGAAAACGCTAATCAGTTTATCAGAGATTTATTTAAAACTTCAGGTTTGGATAAGTTTCTTAATATAAATGAAACCATTGAAGAAGTAAAAAAATATCATCCGTCTGAAAGTTTTTCAAGCAATGCCTGGATTAAGAATATAGATGAGTATAAAAGCTTATATGAACAATCTTTAAAAGAACCGGAGAATTTCTGGGGAAATATGGCCAAAGAGAATATCAGCTGGCATAAGGAGTTTGATAAAGTTTTTGAATGGGATGAACCATACAGTAAATGGTTTGAAGGCGGGAAACTGAATGCCAGTTATAACTGTCTTGATAAACACCTGAATACTATACCTGACAAGATTGCTATAATATGGGAGGGAGAGCCAGATTCTCCTGATACACCTGCAGAGGTTAGAAAAATAACTTATAGAGAACTTCACGAAAGCGTTTGCAAACTTGCAAATGTTTTAAAAAATAGAGGAGCTTCTAAAGGAGACCGTGTTATTATATATATGCCTATGATACCTGAGGCTGTGGCTGCAATGCTTGCATGTACCAGGCTGGGCCTTATACACTCAGTAGTATTTGCAGGTTTCAGCGCCCATGCCATTGCAGATCGTGTGGCTGATTGTCAGGCTAAAATGATAATCACAGCCGACGGGACATATAGACGCGGTTCAGTTCTTAATTTAAAACAAACCGTCGATGATGCACTGAATTTAAAAGATGATAATGGAACAATTATAGCGGGAACAGTAAAAAATGTTTTCATACATGAACATATTTCAAATAGTGTTGATTTAGTAAATGATCGGGATTTTTGGCTTCATGAAGAACTGGAAAATACAGATTCTTACTGTGATGTTGAGTTAGTTGACAGTGAAGATGAGCTATTTGTCTTATATACAAGTGGTTCTACAGGTAAACCAAAAGGGATAGTTCATTCTACTGCAGGCTACCTTTTAAATGCCAAATTAACACATAAGTATATTTTTGATATAAAAGACAGTGATATATTCTGGTGTACTGCTGACATAGGATGGATAACAGGGCACAGCTATATCGTATATGGTCCGCTTGCTAACGGAACGACAATCTTTATGTATGAAGGAGCTCCAAATTTTCCTGATCCTGGAAGATTCTGGAAGATGATAGAAAAGCACTCTATTACCATTCTCTATACAGCACCTACAGCAATCAGATCATTTATGAAATGGGGAGATGAATGGCCAAAGAATTATGACCTATCTTCACTTAGGCTTTTAGGATCTGTTGGCGAACCTATCAACCCTCAGGCCTGGTTATGGTACAATAAACATATCGGCAATGAAAACTGCCCTATTGTTGATACATGGTGGCAGACAGAGACCGGTACAATTATGATTTCATCTATGCCAGGTGCCATTCCCACAAAACCAGGTTCTGCGACACTTCCCTTTTTTGGAATAAAACCTGAGGTTATAAATGATCAGGGTGAAAAACAATCTCCAAATAGTATTGGAAGTTTTATTATAAAAAAACCGTGGCCAAGCATGCTCAGGGGACTTTGGAATGATAGTGACAGGTATGTAAAAACTTACTGGCTTGATAATCCTGGAAATTATACAACAGGTGATAGTGCTAGATACGATGCTGACGGCTATTTCTGGATTATAGGCAGAGAAGATGATGTTATTAATGTAGCAGGTCACCGTATAGGAACTGCTGAAGTGGAAAATGTTTTAGTAGAGTATGATTCGGTTTCAGAAGCTGCAGCAGTTGGTATACCTGATGATATCAAGGGTTCATTGCT
This sequence comes from Victivallales bacterium, assembly GCA_036011305.1. Lineage (GTDB taxonomy): Bacteria > Verrucomicrobiota > Lentisphaeria > Victivallales > GWF2-38-69 > DASCNA01. Next base: position 16,811 of record DASCNA010000216.1, on the reverse strand, counting down.
AGTTGTTTTTGTTACTTTGATAAATGGAGTTAAAAGCTCTGATGAATTAGCTGGAAGATTAAAACAGTATGTAGCAAAAAAACTTGGAGCGGTAGTTAAACCTGAGGAAATTAGATTTACTGAGGCTCTGCCAAAAACCAGATCCGGTAAAATTATGCGAAGGCTGCTGAAGCAGGTGGCTGCAGGTACAGCGATAACAGGAGATCTTACTATACTAGAGGATTTTAATGTATTAGCTCAGTTAAATGACAGATAAAAATAGAGGAATTACAAAACATGAGTACAATTATAGAAAAAAAAGTAAATAAACTTTTAACTAATGCTGTTGAAGCATCCGCCGAATTCAGCCAGTTTGACCAGAAACAAACAGACAGAATTGTAGAGGCTGTTTATATAGCTGCTTTTAAAAACAGAGTGAAACTTGCCAAAATGGCAGCAGAAGAAACAGGCTTGGGAAAATGGGAAGATAAGGTAATTAAAAATGTTGCAGATTCTCATTTTGTTTATGAAGATATTAAAGATCAAAAAACTGTAGGCATTATTTCAGATGATAAACAAACTGGTATTATGGAGGTAGCACAGCCTTTGGGACCTGTTCTGGCAATTGTCCCGGTCACAAATCCTACATCAACTACTATTTTTAAGATATTAATTGCATTGAAAAGCCGTAATCCGATAATTATAAGTCCGCATCAGAAAGCTATTGGTTGTATTGCAGAAACGGCCAGAATTTGTTATGAAGCAGCTCTAAAAGAAGAAGCTCCGGAAAATTGTATCCAGTGGACTCTTGAAGAGGCATATGATCCAGCAACATTTGACCTTAAAGAACATTTTGCAGAAACTAATGCAATTATGAGTCATAAAGATTTAGCCGTGATAGTTGCAACCGGTGGCGGCGGTGTTGTAAAAGCCGCTTATACCTCAGGCACCCCGGCTTATGGAGTAGGATCAGGGAATGTACCTGTTCTTATTGACAAATCTGCAGATATAACGTTTGCTGTAAATCAGATTTTTATATCCAAGACATTTGACAACGGAACTATCTGTGCAAGCGAACAGGCTATTGTTGTCGAAGAAACAATTGCTGATAAAGTAAAAGAGGAATTTGAAAAACAGGGCGGTTATTTTTTAGATGAAAATGAAGTAGTGGCTGTTGAAGCTATTGCTCTTGACAGAGAACGTGGTGTAATGAGTGCTGATGTTGTCGGGCAGTCTGCTCAGAAAGTAGCAAAAATGGCTGGAATTTCTGTTCCTGAAGATGTAAGAATACTTATGGCTCCTCTTGATTCTGTAGGAGATGAACATCCTTTATCATCTGAAATTCTATGCCCTATACTGGCTTATTATGTAAAAAAGAATTTTAAAGATGCGCTTGCTACCTGTATTGATCTTAATTTTCACGGTGGAATGGGACATTCGGCAAGTATTCATTCCAATGATGAAGAAGCTGTAAAAGAGTTTGCTAAAGAGATGAATGCAGGAAGAATTCTTGTTAATTCTCCTTCGTCGCAGGGAGCTGTCGGTGGAATTTTCAATAAGCTTCATACTTCTTTAACACTGGGCTGCGGTACTACAGGGAAAAATATTACTACTGACAATATTACTACTAAACATCTGATGAATATCCAAAGAGTTGCCAAAAGACGTATAGATGAAAGATTTTCAAACTTTGATGCGTCACTATTTTATGATGAATCTTTGGATGTAACAGAATTTAGCAGAAAGTATAATTTAAATTATTAATATTAAGAATATAAATCAGGAGTACTAATAATGTCTGACATAGGTAAAGAGTTAAGAGTTTCAGAAACATTGCAGAAGGCTAAACTCGCTGCAGGTATATTCAGCCAGTTGTCTCAGGAGCACACAGATAAAATAGTTAAAGCAGTTTACAAAGCAGCATTGAATAACAGAGCAAAACTTGCTGAACTTGCAGTAGAAGAAACTACTTATGGGAATTTGAAAGATAAAATCATTAAAAATGTGATTGCCAGCCAGTATGTTTACGAAGATCTTAAATCAAGAAAAACTGTAGGTATTATCAGTGAAGATAATGACAAAGGGATAGTAAAAATAGCACACCCTAAAGGGCCTGTTTTAGGAATTGTATCAAGGTACTCTCCTACCTCTGATGCTATATTTAAAATATTAATTTCTTTAAAAACAAGAAATCCTATAATATTGGTTCCTGATTCGGCAGCAGAAAAATCCTTAATGAAAGTTGTAGAGATATGTTACGAAGCGGCACTAAAAGCTGATGCTCCTGAAGATTGTATTCAGTCTTTTCATAATACATCTTCAGATGAATTCGTATCTTTGGTAACAAAACCTGAATTAGCTCTGATTATTGGATCCGACGAAGAAGATATAAAAAGGATGGCTCACGTAACTGCTCCTGTCATAGGAACAGGGGCAAGTAACGTTCCATGCTATATTGCAGATACAGCAGATATATCTTTAAGCGTGAGAGAAATAATTAATTCCAAGACATTTGATAATGGAATAATGCAGTTAAGTGAGCAGACAATAATAATCAATAATGCAATTAAAGACGGAATATTAAAGGAATTCAAAGATAATAAAGCTTACTTCTTAGATGATTGTCAAAGATCCATGCTTAATGAACTTTTATTAGCAAATGAAAAAGCAGGAAAATATAAAAACGTAACAGGAAAATCACCATACGAAATTGCTTCACTTGCAGGTTTTGATATACCTGAAGATACATCTCTGATAATGGTGGAACTGGACGGAATTGGACAGGATCATCCTCTCTCTTCTAAGATACTGGCACCTGTTTTAAGTTACTGTTTCGTAAACGATTTTCATGAAGCAATTAACTGTTGTATGGATATTAACTTCTTAGGTAATATGGGAAACACTGTCAGTTTGTTTACGAATAATAATGAAAATGTTCTGAAGTTTGCAGATATCATGCATGCTGGTAGAATTCTTATTAATACGCCGGCATCAATAGGGGCTATTGGTGGATGGTATAACTCTATGCATCCGTCATTCAGTTATGCATGCGGATCTAACGAAAACAGTTTGTCCATGGATAATGTGACTATTGATCATTTACTGCATGTTCAGACTATATCAAGAAGACGACCGAATAATCGTATTGCCAATTTTGATTTTAATATTTATTATGATGAATCTTATGATTCAGATTATATCGAAAAAGCTTTTAACTTAAATTACTAACAAATTACAAAACTACTTGTTCAGGAGGTTATAAATGTCAGGAAAAAATATATATAAAGATAAAACTGTTTTGAAATTCGACAAAAGAATGGATTCAACTAAATGCATGGACGCGGAAGATAAAATTATGACAGAGATAGAAGGTGCTAATGAAATCGTTTTTGATTTAAACGGTGTAGAATATATTGCATCTTCTTTTTTACGTTTATGTGGAAAAGTATCATATAAAGTCGGTACAGAGAATTTTTCGATTACTAATGTAGAACCTTCTGTTAAAAAAGTATTTAAAATAGCGGGTTTGGATAAAAAATTAAATATTTTACAATATTCATTAAATCAGAATTGTCGCTAAAAATAAATATTTCAGCAGTATTTTGCTGCTGAAATATTCAGATTTCTATTCTTTTTACTTTTTACTTTTATTTCATTAAAGTGAAGTTATACTGTAAGGTAACTTAAGAATTTAAATATTGTTAGAATACGGTAGAAATCACTCAATACTAATGAAAAAAGAAATCAGAAATAGTATTTTAGGTTTGGTTTTAGGCGATGCTCTTGGTGTTCCGGCTGAGTTTAAATCCAGAACTGAACTGGACTGCAAGCCGATTGATGATATGGTTGGTTACGGAACTCATAAAAAACCTCCAGGAACATGGTCTGATGATTCTTCAATGACTTTGATTACTCTCGAATCTCTGACTAAAGAGTATAACCCTGAAGAAATAATGAAAGCTTTTTGCAAATGGGCTTTTAGTGGTTATATGACTCCCTATGGAAAAACATTCAGTATTGGAAAAACAACTTCAAGTGCGTGCAGGCATTTTAAAATAAATAAAGATATCAATAAATGCGGTGAATCTTATGAGCGATCAAACGGTAATGGCTCATTAATGAGAATTTTGCCTATTTCAATATTTTGTGTCAATTATCCAGAAAAAACTATTATTGAAAAAAGTTTTGAAGTATCAGCTTTAACTCATAATCATATTAGAAGCAAAATTTCCTGTGCTTTATATTCATTATTTGTATCTGAATTACTAAAAGGTAAAAATTTATATGAAGCTTTGGCAAATGCAAACAGGTTTATTTTACCTTATATACCTAAAGAAGAGAAAAAACATTTTAACAGAATTATTAATTTTGAAGTACTGCAATTAAATAGAAACAGTGTAAAAAGTTCAGGGTATGTAATTGATACTCTTGAAGCTAGTCTATGGTGCTTGTTTAACAGTTCAGATTATAAGGAAGCGGTATTGAAAGCTGTTAATCTCGGAGATGATACAGATACTACTGCTGCAGTAGCAGGGGGGATGGCAGGGATAGTATTTGGACTTGAAGGTATCTCATCAAACTGGCTGAAATCTCTTGCAAAGATAGATAAAATTGAAAAATTGATAGATGATTTTTTAAAAATATTTATAAAGTAATTATTTTATATAAACTTCCATAAAATTTATAATTCACTCTTGAATGTAGTTTTTTGGGAAATTAGATTTAAATCTATCTATATTTATTTTTTACAAAATTATGAAATCCGTATAAATGGGACTGTCGGATCATATAGAAAATTTACAACATTATTAATTTTGGGATAAAAAATTGATTGATTCAATAGTGGACGTTTATGAAATCATTAACTAACAGGTAATTGCTGTAGTTCTTTATTTTGAGAATGTTTATTTATTTTACATATATTTAAATATAAAATCATTATAAATTTAAATAAAGGGAGAGAATTATATGGGACAGAAACTATTATTTGGTCTGCTTCTTGCCGGAACTTTTGCTTTTTCAGCTTATGCGGGAAAGGTATCAATTGCTAACCAGTCTTATGAGCAGGGCTTTGTCAAAGAATTCAAAGTTTCAAACAATCAACTTTTAGTAAATGTAGTAAAAATTACAGCTGATAAAACAGGGAAGCTTTACGCCTTAACTTCGAATGGAATTGTGAGCCTAAACAGTAAAACTAATAAATGGATAAAAACAACAATAATACCCGAAGACATAAAAACAAAATTGAAACTTGATGTGACAGGCGTGATAAAGCAAAAGGATTATACTTTGATTGCGTCAAATAATGGATTAGAAAAACTTAGATCTGACGGTAAAATAGTACAACTTCTTAAATGGTCAGTTAGACAGCTTGCTCAATATAAGAATGAAGTTTATGCTGCCACAGAAAACGGTTTATATAAAGAAGCACCTTCAGGTAAATTTGAAAAAGTAATCATTAAATATAAAGGCGGTGAAGCACTCGCATATTTTGATGTGAGAGGTGCAGCTTTTGCAAAAGACGGAACTTTATGGATTGCCACTCCTGCCGGAGTTGTTAGAAAGTTGGGAAATAAGGTCAAATTATATACAGGGAAAGATGGTGTTCCGTACACAGATTTTACAGTAGTCAAAGTTGCACCAAATGGAACAATTTGGTTTGGAACAAATATGGGAGCTGTATTATTCAATGGAAATGAATGGGGGTACAGACAAGGGCTTGGTTGGTTACCTAATGATAAAATAAATGATATTTATATTGACAGTAATAATAATGTTTGGTTTGCAACCGAGAAAGGCATTGGTGAGATATATTATAAAAAAATGACACTGGCACAAAAGGCCGTTGATTTTGAAAAATTTGCTTCAAAACTTAAAAGAACTAAATACGGTTATGTTAATGGTGGTCATCTTAAAAAAGCCGGTGATCTGAAAACGTTATATTTAACAGATAGTGACAATGACGGTCAATGGACAGGCGAATACGGTGCCGGTGAATGTTTTGCATATGCTGCAACCGGGAAAGAAATTTATAAACAAAATGCAATGCATGCTTTCAAAGCAATGAAATTTCTTCAGGATGTAACTCAATTAGGAATTAAAAGTCAGAGACCTCCTGTTGGATTTATTGCTAGGGCAATAAGGTCAACAACAAAAGTGAATCCTAATATAGGATGCGTTGAGAATGATAAAAAAGAACAGAAAAGCGATAAATTATGGAAAGTAATTAATCCGAGATGGCCTAAAACCGTAGATGGAAAGTGGTGGTGGAAGTCCGATACAAGCACTGATGAATTAGATGGACATTTTTTCTTCTACGGGGCTTATTATTCTCTTGTATGTAAAACTCCTGCAGAAAAACAGGAAGTAAGAGAAGTTGTTAGAAAATTGATGGATCATATAATAAGTCATGATTATACTTTGGTGGATTGGGACGGTAAAAGAACACGCTTTGCGGTTCTTGGGCCTGATGTATATAATCATAGTATTTACTGGTTCCAGGACAGGGGATTAAATTCATTAAGTTTACTCTCATATTTAACTGTAGCTGAACATGTAACGAATGATCCAAAATATACAAAAGTAATTAACTATCTTATCAAGAAAGAAGGTTACTTAATTAATGCAATGAAATATAAACTGGAATTTGGTTTTGGTTCAGGTACACAGTTTGATGATGAAATGGCTTTTCTTAATTTCTATAATATAATGCATTACTCTAAAAATAAGGCTTTAAAAGAAGCTATGGGCTGGTCGTCATATATGGCATATAGGTTAGTGGCTCCTAAAATCAATCCTCTTTATAATTTTATTTATTCTTCCTATGCTATAGGCAGAACATTTACAGACCCATGGGGTACTTATAAAATTGATCCATGGAAAGGATGGCTTTCAGATTCTGTTTATACACTTGAGCATTTTCCGATGAACCATGTAATTTGGGGAAATAAAAACTCTCAAAGAGCTGACATAATTAACCTTCCCAGACAGCAGGTGCAGGATATAACTGAAGATACAAATCATTCTGTGAACCTAAAAACAAGAGGTTATAGAACAAACAAAAAAGTAATTCCTATTGAAAATAATTTGTCTATACATTGGGATAATGATCCATGGCAGCTTGATAATGAAGGTAATGGAACTGAAGTTTCTGATCCTACAATGTTTCTTCTACCATATTATATGGGGCTGTACTATAAATTTTTATAAATTCAAAACGCATTGCAGGATGATATACTATAAAATATTTGTCGGCAGTATGTAGTTTGCAATACTTTAATTCAGATTACATTCTGCTGACTTTTGAATTAATTTGATAGAGGAGATTAAAAAACAAATGAAGAAATTGGCAGGAGTGTTGCTGATTATGATCGGAGCTGTATCTATAGCTTACGCCAAACCTTACTACAAAAGTGAACTGATTTTTCCATTGCAGGCAAAGCATACGCATGCAAGCAGTATTGTTCAGCTTTCTAATGGTGATTTTCTAACATGCTGGTTTCATGGTTCAGGAGAAAGAACAGCTGATGATGTTCTTGTTCAGGGAGCACGTCTGTTAAAAGGATCAGCTAAGTGGAGTAAACCTTTTGTAATGGCTGATGATCCAGGATTTCCGGATTGTAATCCTGTTTTATGGATTGATAAAAGCGGAAAACTCTGGTTGTTCTGGGCTCAGGTTTTAGCACATGGATGGCAGAATTCTTTATTACGTTACAGAACTTCAACAGATTATTTGAAACCAGGTCCTCCTAAATGGTCATGGCAGAATGTGATTGTACTTAAACCGGGTGAAAAATTTGTAAAAACAATGAAACAGGATTTTAAGAAAATCAATTATGATCAGTCTATGTGGGCCGAATATGCACCTGAATATGTTACTCTGCTGGAAAAAGCTTCGCATAATGCAGCAAAACGTCAATGTGGATGGATGACAAGAATACACCCGACAGTTCTTTCGAACGGTAGGATCTTGCTTCCTCTTTATTCAGATGGATTTAATATGTCATTGATCGCGATTAGTGATGATCATGGGAAAACATGGCATGCCAGTAAACCAATAGTAGGTTTAGGCCCGACTCAACCGTCAATACTAATAAAAAAGGATGGAACACTAGTTGCATTTTTGAGGGATGAAGGTGTCGCTCCATTCAGAGTCATGGAAAGTTTTTCGAAAGATAACGGAGAAACATGGTCTATCCCGATAAATACTAAATTCCCTAATCCAAGCGGAAGTATACAGGCTGTTACTCTTCATGACGGTAATTGGATTTTGATTTTTAACAACTCCACTGACAACCGCAACAATCTTATGGTTGCAATGTCGGCAGATCAAGGAAAAACTTGGCCCTGGAGACGTTATCTTGATAACTCTAAAGAACTGTCAGTTTCATATCCTTCAGCAATTCAAAGTAAAGATGGGCTTATTCATATTACATACTCCTATGTAAAGGATAAAAAAGAGTCCATAAAATATGCTGTTATCAATGAAGATTGGATTAAACAAGGGAATAAAAAAAACATATAAGTCAAGATTGATAATTTGATCAAATAATTAAGCCTGAGTTAAACTCAGGCTTAATCATATTAAAACTTATTTGCTTATTTATTCTATTTTCCGCTTCTTATTTTTTCTGTAGAAAATAATCCAGCAGTATAATTAAATTATACAGATTTGAGTTCTGTAAATTATTTGCCGACGACCACCTTGATTTTTTCTCCTGGCATCAAAATATAACGATTCAAAGGGAAAAATAATTTATCTTTTTTTTGCAGATCTTTAGGAGCATTAACCAAAACTACATCATAAAGCATCAGAGAACCTTTATTCTTTAATGCCTGAACTACTATGTTGCCACCACCGTTTTTGAATAAATTAGCAGGAGTTACATATACCTTGCTGGCAGTAAAAATATTTTTAATTCCTTTTCCTGGAATCATATCTTTTCCGTCTTTTACTTTCCACACATAAAATCCATTTTTATCTTTTTGAATAGCCTCTTTATTGACACCGAGCGCAGGGCAGTTATCATATTGATTTTTTATATAAAAATTAGTAACTAAGGCATAATCTTTATGAACTTTTACTTTAAAGCCTGGATCATTAAGGGTACTGACAGGATAATTTTCAGTTACAAATGTTACACCTTTATCGGTTAGGAGGGTGCGTTCATAAAATATTCCTCTTGGGGTCTTTTCCCCGATAGCGTATATCTTAACTGTTTTATTTGATAATTTTCTAGCTTCGTTTCTATTCATTTTGACGCTAATCCCAATAGGGTTTAGCTGTGTATATTCGATTATATTTTGACCGGTAGCTATTCCGTTAGTCTGAAAAATTTTTGTGACAATTCCTTCAAAAGGAGGTCTGTAGGCTGCTTCTCTTACGTCTTCATATTTTTTACTAATCATCGCTTTGTTTGTTTCATAATTATTAAGGGCTGTAATATATTTACCTATATAGTTTTCTAGTTCTTCATCAGAAACGGCGCCTGGTTTAACAAGTCTTTTGTATCTTTGAAGCTGTATTCTTGCGTCTTCAAGCTCTGCTTTAGAAGATTTTGTAAGAAACTTATAACCTTTTACAAGATTTCGCCAATATGGCATTTCGTACTCAAATAACGGTGTGCCTTCAATAATTTTATCACCTTTAATATTAGTAATATATGGCTCTCCTAAAGATCCCAGTTCTGCTACATACCCAATAGCACCTGAGTACGATGCATCATAATGGGCGGAATGCTCAACTATATCCAGTGAAATTACCGTTCCTGTATATTCTTTTGATGCGAAGACAGGTATATATATTATGAGTGAAAAGAAAAACACTATCAATAAATATCTGGTATTATTATACATATTTTCTCCTGTTTTATGGAAGTTTCTCTAGTTTTACAGCTTTAGTTTTAGCAGAAATTTGACCTTCTCCAATAACTACTCTTAATTCATCACCAGGCATCATTAAATAAGCTTGTTGTGGGTAAATTACTGTTTCTCCGTCCTTTAGATCGGGAGGGGGGTTGTTTAAAACAAGGTCATACAGCTCCAGGTTACCTTTACTTTCTAAAGAGACTACCTTACTAAAACCACTTTGATAACGAATCATATTTCCTGGTTGAATATAGATTTTTTGAATAGGGAATGTATAATCTATACCTTTATCTGTTTGCATTACTTTTTGCCCTTTGGCCTTCCATACATAAGTTCCTTTATTATCTTTCTTAATTGCATTAAGAGGGATACTCAATATATTCTCAGAACCTGAATTGATATTAAAACGAACTAATGCCTGCCATTCCCTGAGAACTGGTGTCTCACTTTCTTTGAGAACTGTGTTTTTTTTGAGCACTGGATAATTAAATGTGCAGAGTAAAATACCCTTGGTGGTCATCAAAGAATATACATGTGAAGTCCCAAGAGGTTTATTCATTCCTTTTAAATATACTTTAATAGGTGTTGAATGTGTAATTTTTATTTGTTCTTTTACAGGCATATCAATTTTAATACCTATTGGGTTAAGCTGTATTACGGAAACAACAGGAGCACCATTTACATCACTTCCGCTGGCTTGTGTTATAGAAGTAACCATACCTTCAAATACTGCTCTTGTTGTTAAAAGAGATACAGAAATTTTCCCCTCTTCGAGGTTTGTAATATCATTTTCATAGTTTCCTATTGCTGCTTCTAAATTACTTTTTGCATTTATAAACTGTTGTTTGCTTATTGCTGCTTTTTGAGAGAGCCATTTATCTCTTTTGTAATCATCATAAGAAAGATTTTTTATCTTTTTTGCTGCAGCAAGTTGTATGATATCAGCCTGTACATAAGGTTCCCAGGTCTTTGATTTTCCATCAATCAAAATAGTACCAGGTATAATGATTTTACCATCAGAGTTATAAACTGTTCCAGTAATAATTGATCCGAACCTAGCTGTATAGTCTACCCAACCGCGTGAATAAGCACCTGTACTGGTAGATAGTGCTTCATCGACAATGGGAACTACTTTTCCTATGTATTCCTGTGCAGCATATAATGGTAATACTAAAGTGAAAGATGCTATAATTATAAATTTTGCTAAATGATTATTGAAGTTCATCTATTTACCCCCAACTACTACTTTTACATTATCTCCCGGCATAAGCAGGTAATTTCCTTCAGGGAAAAGTACTGTCTGGCCATCTGTAAGGCCTACCGGAGGATTAACCATAACCAAATCATAAAGTTCCAGATTTCCGCAATCCTTTAAAGCAATTTTTTTATCAAAACTAGAAATAATTCGGAGAAGATCAGCCGGTTTTACATAAACTTTTTCTATTTGAAAACTATGATCAATTGTTTTGTCAATCTGCATTGTTTTCTGACCTTTAGCCTTCCATACAAAATGCCTGTTTCCATCCTTTACCAGTGAGTTGGCTGCTACAGCTAAAACTTCTGGGTTACTATGGACATAGAATTTTACGACAGGAAACCAGTTTCTAATTATCGGGTTATTATTATTCTGTATTACCTTTGTGCCTTCAATAACGGGGTAATTTTCGGTAACAAATTCAATTCCGTCATCAGTGAGAACAGAAATACCGTAAATTATTCCTTGCGGGGTATTAGAATTAACAGGAAAAATTTTTACAGGAGTATTGTTTCCTATCGTTTTTGCAGTATTTCTATCCATTTTAATCTTGACTCCAATAGGATTGAGTTGGACAAGTTTTACCGCAGGAGAACCGCTGGTTGACTGTCCTACCGTTGTAAGATCTTCTGTTACTAATCCTTCAAAAGGAGCTATATCTGTATATTTTTTAGTTTGGACAATATATCGTATGTAATTAGCTCTCGCATTAGCCCAGTTAATTATTGCATTCCAGTAAGCTGTTTCTGCCTGCTGGTATTTCTCAAGACTGGTTGCTTTGCCGTCTTTGTATAACTTTCTATACCTTAAACGCTGTATATCTGCCAGTTTGACATCCTGTACTGATGCCTGATAAATAGATTTATTTTTTGTAAGTACAGCCTCCCAATAATCCATATTCATCTGAAGCAGAACATTGCTGTGTTTTATTATTTCGCCTTTGGAGTTACTGATCTGCGGGGTTATTATTTCTCCTGGTCTTGCAATATATGCGTAATTGCCGATAATATCTGTATAAATAACAAATGCACAGCTTGAAGTTACTGTGGGGGTTACTGTTCCTGTGTACTCTTGTGCCGCCTCAATTCCAGGCACTGCATATAGCAGAGATAGCAACAGGATTACCAAGGAATATAGAATGTTTTTCATAATTTGATCCTTGTTTATATAACAGAATTGGTAAAAAAGGTTTATGAATGATTATTCATTTTTTTAAAAAAATAGCAATAGTAACAGTCAGATACTTCTTCTGCAGGACTCTCAATATGGTGAAAATATATTGAATTCAGATATTTCTTAATGAGGATGTTGATGATTTAATATTCATTGATAATAAATTTCATTATTTTATAATTTAACATTTGATCTGTACTATGGTATAGACTGTATAATAAAAATTATTTGATAAAATATAAAATATTGATTTAGGAAATTATTAAATGAAAATTACCAATTTTATAAAAAAAATAAGATCATTTTACAAAGGCTATTCATCTGCTTTCGATGATTATAAAAGATATCCAATGGCTTCTAATATAATATCTCTTAAGACGATAAATGAATTAAAACAATTAAATAACGAATGGAAACTATTTTATTGATTTTATAGGGTAAATAGTTACCTGAACATTTTCTATTGTTTCAGCCTTTTACTATTCTTAGCAATAAAGAATGTAACCAGGAAGCCTATAACAATAACCGCCGCAGTTCCGAATACAGGGGTTAATAGATCACTTAAACCGTATTTTGGTAGAAAAGACGGCCATATTTTATCCATTTGAGAGAATGTTAAAAAAGCTATAATAAGAATACCGCCTACAACTCCACTGACAGCTGCTGTGTTTTTAATTTTATATGTAATTATACTCAATATAAATAATCCAAGAATACCGCCTCCAAATATCCCTGCAAGAAGCCATTGCAATTGAAGGGCACTTGTAGTTTGCATTAATGATAGTGAAACCCCTGTACCGACTAATCCTACAACAACAGTAGAAATCCTTAAAACTCTCATTTTCTTCTTTTCTGTTACTTTAGAACTGAAGCGCTTATAGTAATCTTCGCAAAATAGTGTAGAGATAACATTTAAACTACTGCTCATTGTACTCATGGCAGCAGCCATAATTGCAGCAATTACTATTCCTGCCATTCCAACCGGCAGGCCGAATGCTATAAAATGCGGAAATACCTTGTCTCCTGACCCTGCAGCATGTAAAGCTTGAGGTAGAAGATTCGGTTGTGTTTGATAATATGCATAGAGAGCAACACCAATAAAGTAAAAGAGTGCACCTACAGGGACATAGAGGATCGCTAGAATCCAGGCTGATTTTTTTGCTTCTTTTTCCGACTTGGCTGAAACATAACGCTGAATTTGATTTTGATCAATACTGAGACTTTGAAGGTTTAATGTAAAACCCATTAATATCATTACCCAGAATGTAGTATGAATTAAGTCAGGGCTGAAACTGCCGAGGCTGAATTTATTGTGAGCCATTCCTATACTTATGATTTTGTAAAACCCACCAGGTGTATTCATAGGTATCAGCACAACACATATCAAAGCACCGATAACAAGTACTACAGCCTGCATGGCGTCGGTATAAATAACACCTTCTATTCCTCCTATCAGTGTATAAATCATAACAGAAATACCAATAACCACTATTAAAGCTGGAATGCTTATTCCTGTCAGCTGATTGACCGGGAGTACAACCAGATAAAGAATAACACCCATTCTGCAGATTTCTGAAACAATGAAACATAATGAGGCATACATTCTTGCCCAGAGGCCGAATCTTTCCTCCAGAGGTTCAAAACATGAGATAACATTCTTTTTTCTATAGTATGGGATGACCCATTTTATTGCAACAATTGCGGCAAGAGGCAGAGATAAATTGTATACCCATCCTGACCAGTTACCTGAATATGCTGAACCTGTGTTAGCAAGAAAACTTATACTGCTTACATATCCGCCAAATATAGAAAGCCCAATGATCCAGCCCGGCAGATTTCCTCCGGCTTTCATGAACTGATCAGGAGTTTTATTTTTTTTTGCAAAATAACATCCCATTAATATTGTACCAAGCAAATAGATTGCGACAATAATAAGATCAGCTGTTCTTAAATGTCCCCCCATTTTAAGCTCCCCATTTAATATTTCCCCCTTTATATTTTATATTCTCAAGTTTTTCCAATATCCGCTAATTAGTACATTATCAATAATTAAGTTTTTTCTTTTCTATTGCTTTGATATTATCTACAATCCATTGACGCATTTTCTGCCCGTCTTCACTTTGCTGTGGATAAGACAGGAAGTCAAGTTTAAAACAAAGTTTATCAGAAAGCTTAAGTGCCATAACAGGCCATAAAACTCCAAGATCACCAATGACAGGAAGGCTTTTCTCCAATCTCGCAAAGCCAGACATTTCCATTCTGAACGGAATTGACATGAGTTTAGTTTTAGGCAGGCCTTTATCAATAGCAGTTTGAACTGTGCTTGATTTTTTATCCATATCCCAGGCCTTTTTTAAGTTAGGATCAAGATCAAATCTTACTAATGTCTTATCTCGTAAACTGTAAGTTTTGCATCCTTCCCAGTATGACCATATTCCATGTCCGGTATAAGTTTCAAATGGTCCATCATGTATTTCCTGAGTGAGTGCAACTCCTGATTCAATAATAACGTCTGCTGATCCCATCATTTCAGCTATGCGTGTTGATCTTTCATTAACTGAAATTGAATCTGCTATACATAGGCCTACCATTCCACCACCGACTAATTGCGGTATAGTAACAAGAACAGGAATATTTTTTTGATAACCTGCACCAAGCATTGTATTTGTATCTGCGCCTGCACCTGAAACAACTTCAAACGGAACTCCTTTGCTTTGAGCTATAAACATAATTTCTTTTGCAAGAATTTCAGAACGAAATCCCATAGTGTAAGCCATATTTCCTGCTGCTTTAATTATGGTACTGCCTTCTTCTGCTAAAGTTTTTTTAATAAGTTCTTCATCAAGAATCATCTCTTTTTTAAGTTCTTCGTGAAGCTGTTTATGCATTACAGTAACTTCAAAAATATTTCCACGGGGTAATATATCTTCGGAAAATCCTAGTTTTCTTCCATCTACTCTTTTTACTTTATCTAATGTACCTGCCATTTCATGGGCAATAACGGCTGAACTTGTTGTTACTCCGTCGATAATACCTTTGTGGATGAGTTCTGCAATTAATGTTGTTACACCTTCATGAATATTCGGACCACTTCCTACAACAGTTACCACTTTTCCATTGTTTTTCTTAGCTTTTACAATGCTTGAAATACTTCTGTCAAGCATTTCTTTTGTTTCTGAAGGCAAACCTGAATACAATTGTTCAATATATTCCCTGTTTATACTCATGACTACTCCCTTATCATTTATATGTCTTACTGTTAAGTATTTTTACGACTTTCTCTAAATCTTCAGGAGTATCTACACTGATACCAGCTGTTTTATCTGTTTTTGTTTCAGCAACATATATTTTGTAACCTTTTTCAAGAACCCTAAGCTGTTCCAGGGATTCGATTTTTTCTAGATTGGTCATTGGCATTTTAGCAAGTTTCAGCAGAAAATCTCTGGTATATACATAGAGCCCAACATGCTCATACGCTTTAAATCCTTCATTGTGTCTTGGATATGGGATAAGTGATCTTGAAAAATAGAGAGCAAAGTTGTTTTCATCAACTACAACTTTAACAACACCTGTATCATCAAATTCATCTTCATCAATTTCACGTTTCAGTGTCGACATTAAAATTTCTGGATTATCCAGCATGGGCTTAACTGCTTCATCAATCATTTTGGGATCTATTAACGGCTGGTCTCCTTGTATATTTACAATTATATCACCTGGATTATTCTCAATACATTCGGCAATTCTATCCGTTCCGGATTGGTGATTGATGCCCGTCATTACAGCTTTTGCTCCAAATGATTCAGCAGCAGCTTTCACATTCTCGTCATCTGTAGCAATATACAGATCATCAAGGAGTTCTGATTGTATTGAAAGTTCATATACACGCTCAAGCATTGATTTGCCGCAGATATCAGCGAGAATTTTTCCTCTAAACCTGGAAGAACCGTAACGTGCTGGAATAACGCCGACAATTTTTAATTTCTTTTTCATATTATTTCTCCCCCATCTATTAATCTAAAAAAGATATATACTTTTAAAATATCAACACAAAATGAATTGTCCATTTAATTTATGTTTTTTTCTCTTCTGAATTGAGTTTTTAATTACACTAGTACTGCTGTATTTGTGTAAACTCATTATAATAATTCTCTGCAGGTTTAATGTTTTTATTTATAATGTTATGTTAATGATTAAAATTGCAGAATGGAATTATAAGATTTTAGAGATAAAGGGTTATTAAATATTAAATGAATATTTTTATTTTTTTTATGGTTGCAGGGATTCCTCTGATAGGAACATTAATAATAGGTAATATATATACGAAAAAGACAGGTAGGAAATTTAGATTTTTATTAAAATGGCCTACCTATATTGGATTACTGATATTAATGATGGTTATTCATATTACTATAATTAAAAATTACTTCCCAAATGCTTATCATGAAATTAACAGTGCTCTTGACGGGAGTTCCACTTTGCAGGCAAAACCTGCAGATAAAAAATAATAATATTTTATTCATTATCTTATATATAA
>DASCNA010000215.1:0-5975 GCA_036011305.1 Victivallales bacterium | reverse complement strand
ATAAATAAAATAATTTATCATATGTATTATTATTGAATTTTTAGCAGAAATTCTTAATTCCTAATAATATCCCAATAGTATAAATGCAACCAAATTAGGAGTTTTTATGTCACAGGATTGGCTGGCAATAACAGTTGGCACTATTTTAGTCAATAACTTTGTTTTATCTAGATTTCTTGGTATATGTCCTTTTTTAGGCGTATCTCGAAAATTAGAACCTGCAATTGGAATGTCCGGTGCAGTAATTTTTGTAATGACTGCAGCTTCGTTTATATCTTCCATAATATTTAATTTCATTCTGAATCAAGAGGTATCTATTACGATTGCAGGTCATCTCTTTTCTGGACACTTAGTTTTCTTACAGACTCTTGTTTTCATCGCTGTTGTTGCATCTCTTGTTCAAGTTGTAGAAATATCTTTACAGAAATTAAGCCCACCATTATATAAATCACTAGGTATATATTTACCTCTTATAACAACGAATTGTGCAGTAATGGGCGTTGTATTGCTAAATGCGACTAAGGTAAGAGATATTTTACAATCGACAGTTTTCGGTTTTTGCTCAGCAATAGGTTTCTCTATTGCTATGATACTTTTTGCAAGTTTAAGAGAAAAAATAGATTTGGCAAAACTTCCAAAACCTATGGAAGGTACAGCTATAGCTTTGGTAACGGCCGGTATCTTAGCTATGGGATTCATGGGATTTTCAGCATTGGTAAAAATGTAATTTTCTTTAAAGGATATAAAGGTTTATGATAGAGTTAGTAGTAATTTCTGTTTGTTTGTTAATCGGTATAGCCATAATACTAGGCCTAACCATAGGCATAACGGCGAAAGTATTTGAAGTGAAACAGGACCCCAGAGTAGAACAGGTATTAGATGCACTGCCTGGAGCAAATTGCGGAGGTTGTGGACTAGCCGGATGTTCAGATTTTGCAAAAGCTGTAGTCTCAGGGGTGACAATTCCTGAAAAATGTCCTGTATGCTCAGAAGAAGGAGTTAAAGCTATAGTTGAGATTATGGGGCTTAAACAATCAGATAATATTGTCAAAAAAGTAGCTGTGATATTGTGTGGAGGAGATAGTGATAATGCATTGTTTGAAGCTCAATATAATGGAATTAATGACTGTAAATCTGCATCTCTAATTGGCGGAGGATTAAAAGGCTGCAGGAATGGATGCTTAGGCTTGGGAACATGTGCTAGAATTTGTCCATTTGATGCCATTGAAATCACAGATAAAGCTTTGGCAATAGTTCATCCTGATCTTTGTGTAGGATGTGGAAAATGTGTTGAAACATGTCCTAAAAACCTTATAATAATGGTTCCTGAAACTGCTGATATACATGTTTATTGTAATTCCAAAGAGAAAGCTTTGGATAAGAAGAAAGTCTGTAAAGTATCATGTATTGGATGTCGAAAATGCGTTAAAGCTGCAGAAGAAGGTCAAATGGAAATGGATGGTTTTCTTGCCAGGATAAATTATTCAAATGCACCATCGTCAGATCTTATTGATAAAGCTGGATGTCCAACTAAATGTCTTAGAAAATAATTTTTATTATTATTAACATACTATAATGTCCTAAATAATTGTTTTGAGGTTTAATTAATGTCATTTTCTATAAAACGTTTTAAAGGAGGAGTGCACCCTTGGGAAGGTAAAGAACTTACTGAAGGTAAAACAGTAAGAACGGCACCACTTCTTGATAAGTATTATGTTATATTACAGCAAAATATTGGAGCACCGCCCAAAACAATAGTAGCGAATGGTGAGGAAGTGAAAAAAGGACAGGTATTAGCTGTCAGTGGTGGATTTGTTTCTTCTTCTATTCATGCTCCAACCAGTGGCAAAATAAAAATTATTAACTGGCCTGGACCAACAGGTTTCAATATGAGTGCAGTTGAATTAACTTCTGATGGAAAGGATCAATGGATTTCCAGTGTTGAACTTGATAATAACTGGGAGGCATTAGAAGTAGTTGAACTAAAGAAAAGAATAGCTGATGCTGGAGTAGTCGGTATGGGGGGGGCTGCCTTTCCTACTTTAGTAAAACTCTCTCCACCTTCGGATAAATATATTGATTCTTTAATAATTAATGGGGCAGAATGTGAACCTTTTTTAACAGCTGATCACAGATTAATGGTTGAAGAAACAGAAAAAATATTACAGGGCGTTAGTCTGTTAGCAAAAATTTTAGACACAAAGAATATTTTTATAGGGATTGAATCTAACAAACCTGATGCAATTGCAGAATTAAATAAATTGTGTGGACAGTATCATGTAAAAATAGTTCCACTAAAAGTAAAATATCCACAGGGTGCTGAAAAACAGTTAATATATGCAATTACAGGAAGAGAAGTGCCTTGCAGCGGTTTGCCTATGGATGTCGGGTGTGTTGTTCAAAATGTTGCTACAGCGGCTGCAGTTGCTGATGCTGTAATTTATAGAAAACCTTTGATTGAAAGAATAACTACTATTACCGGTACTTCTGTATGTGAGCCTGGGAATTGGAAATTAAGAATAGGAACTCCGTTAGGCAAAGCTCTGGAATTTGCCGGAGGAATAAATAAGCAACCTGCTAAAATGTTATTAGGAGGACCGATGATGGGACAGGCACAATCATCTCTTGATGTGCCTATAACAAAAAATGCATCAGGCTTGTTGCTCTTATCTGAGAATGAAATTGCTCAATATTCATCACACCCATGCATAAGATGCGGTAGATGTGTAGATGTTTGTCCAATGGCCTTAATGCCAGGAACATTAAGTGTTATGATAGAAAGCGAAAATTTTGATCTCGCAGAATATACTAATGTAATTGATTGTATGGAGTGCGGATCATGCGCATATGTTTGTCCTGCATTAAGACCTCTTGTTCAGCATATAAAAAGAGGTAAAACAGAAGTTATAGAAGCTAAAAAAAAACGTTAAAAATAAATAGTATTAATCCTGTTAAATCAGTATTGGAAACTTTAGATGAACCAGACAAAAGTAAATGAAATTAGATTACCTGAAACAAGCAAACTGATTGCTAGTTCTTCTCCTCATCTCCATGATGGATCAAGTGTTAAGAAAATAATGTATTTAGTAATATTAGCTCTTTTGCCGAGTTGTGCGATGGGAATATACTATTTCGGTTTTGCTGCAGTGCAGGTACTTGTAATATGTGTTGTATCTGCTGTTTTTTTTGAATATATTTTATGTAAAATGATGGGACGTGACAGCGATTGGAAAGACGGCAGTGCTATAATAACAGGTTTACTTCTGGGAATGCTTTTGTCTGCTGGAATGCCATGGTTGGTATGTATTATTGGCAGTTTTATTGCAATTGTATTTGGGAAGCAGGTTTACGGAGGTATTGGTAACAATCCATTCAATCCGGCTTGTGTTGCAAGGATCGGACTAATGATTGGTTTTCCAAAACTGATGACTACATGGGTGCCCACCAGATTTATGGATAAATCTCTGTTTATATTTGATAAAACATTACTTTCTCAAAGTCAGATTGATTCAATTAAGTCTCTACCTTCACTTCCTTTTTTTCATAGTGTTATTGATGGTGTTACATCAGCAACTCCTCTTAATATGGTCAAAATACCCAAATCACTTGGTACTGCCACAAATCACCTTATGGGAACAATGGCTGACTGGAGCCATTTATGGAGTTATTTTGTAGGAAATATTGGAGGATGCATTGGCGAAACATCCGCCATAGCATTGATTATAGGAGGTGTTTTCCTAATAATTATGAAAATTATAAAATGGCAGGTACCCGTTGCATATATTGGTACAGTTGCTGTTTTTGGTTTAATAGTGCATTTAACTCAGCCTGCTCCTGCGTTACCAGGAGCATTATTCCAGGTATTAACGGGTGGACTCTTAATAGGTGCTTTTTTTATGGCAACTGATATGGTGACTACGCCGATGACAATTAAAGGAGGAATAATTTTTGGTATCGGCTGTGGCATTATTACCTGTATTATTAGAGATTGGGGAGGATATCCGGAAGGTGTTATGTTCTCAATTGTACTAATGAATGCTCTTACTCCTCTTATTGACAGATATACTGCAGGTAAGCCATTTGGATTTATAAAGAAAAAGGCTGCGGAGGTTAATTAATATGAATGATCAGGGTACGAAAAAGAACTTTAAAGATAATATTTTTGTTTTAATTATTTCTTTAGCTGTCATTGCAGCTATTGCTGCCGGGATTTTAGCTATGGTGGATTATATAACTCAAAAGCCTAGAGAAGAGGCAGCACTTAAATCTACGTTAGCGGCTTTTAAGAAGTTACAACCTGAATTTAATAATGATCCAGAGGAAGGTAAAACTAAAGTTTATCTGTCTGATGGTAAATGGAGCATTATATCTGTAACTGAAAAAGCGTCTAAAGTTACAAGTCTGGTAGTTTTTTATCCAGCTAAAAAAGATGATAAACTAATTTCCATAATAGCACAGACTGTTACGAATAAGGGATACGGCGGTGATATGACGGTATTATTGTCTATGACGCCTAAAGGTATAATTGAAAATGTTGTTGTAACAGAAAATAAAGAAACACCGGGGCTTGGTACAGCTGTATTTGATAGGACTGTTAAGAAAAGTATCTGGGGTATACTCAAAGGAGAGTACAAGGGGAGTGAAAATAAGTTAGCCCCTAATCCAATATTGGATTATTTCAGTGGAAAAGAATATGTACCAAACAGTGCATATAATTCTTCTGATAAAAAGAATCCTAATATTATCCCTGCTTCGAAATGGCAGGTACAGAAAGATGGTGGTGCTTTTAAATATGTAACCGGATCAACCATTACAAGCCGGGCAGTCACTGATGCCGTTACACAAATGGTTTCAGTCTTCTATGAAACCAAAAAACAGGTGTTAGAGAATTTTAATAAATCTAATTAATTCAGGGCTAGATTATATATTTGTAAAAAAAGAGAGTTATTTTTACTCTCTTTTTTATTTTACGGAGATTTTAAAATGAATGATTGCAGTAACTGGGTGTATATTGAAAAGGATAAGGCTCATATAAAAAAAGAGAAAGCCAAGGCTGCACAATTAAGAAAAACTAATTGGTGGCAGAATTTATTAGTCAAAGGAATATGTCATTATTGCAAAAAGGAATTTCTGCCTTCAGAACTAACTATGGATCATGTTGTTCCGCTTTCCAGAGGAGGGAAAAGTACAAAAGGCAATATTGTGCCATGCTGTAAAGAATGTAATAATGAGAAAAAATACTACACTCCGGTTGATATGATATTAAATGAACTGGATAAAGATGACAGAAAATAATATTATAGTAAATTGCTATGAAAATTTTTGAATAATCTCATATTCTTACCTTAATAAATTCAATATAATCAATAAAAATACCAACTATTTATTAATTTCTAGTAAATATGTATTATTTGATTTTGAGGATATTTTTTCTTTGATGTTTAACAAATCCTGATATCCTTCGGGCGAAATAATTGATGGCTTTGAAGTGATTTTGATCTGTTCATTTATTGATTTTTTAAATTCGTTAAATCTTGATGAAATGTTAATATTACCGGATTTATTGGGTAAAGAAATATTTTTGTTTTTAGGAGAAATTAATATTTTATTCATATTTGATGGCAAATAGATATAATTGTTAATTATTATATTATATTGATAGTCAAAATAGTAAGGATAAAATCTTTTTGTCAATCCTAAGTTAAGGATATTTTTTAGTTTTGTAAAATTATTAAAATAGTAATAATTATCATTAATAATACTGAAGTTTTTAATATTTATTTTATATTTTTCTATTCCAGGGTAAACAGTGAAATCTGTAAACAATTTAGTTATAGGAATAGAAGATTGAGATATTTCCGATATCTTTTCTTTATAGTATCTCTCTTTTTCTTCAAGTCTCATAAAAGCAAATTTTCTATTATTTAACGAAAAGTAATTTCCATAATATTTTTTTGTGATCGTTAGAATAAGCG
>DASCNA010000214.1:0-2948 GCA_036011305.1 Victivallales bacterium | reverse complement strand
ACCAATTAAACTGAACTCTGATATCAGGGCCGAACGATCTTAAAAAAAGTTGATTTAATACATGTATTTCATTTTTTATTATATTTTTATTTTTACGGTGATCTTTTACTTGGACTATAAAACCTTTAGACATATAGCCGTTAGAGTTAAGATCACCGAAATTTATCATATCTTTTATAAAAAAGCCGTTCGGCTGTTTCATTTATTATTTTCTCCTGACGTAAACACATTTATTTTGAACGGGATTGGCATCGGCAGATTCATTTCCAAGCCACCTATCTATTAAATCATGACGATAATTAGGAGGTTTATTATTTTCGAATACTGCTATATATAACCCGGCCAGCCACGCAGGCGTACTCCCTAGTACAAGAGAAATTATTATTGGCATTCCTGAAATTAAAATCATGAAGCCGATGAAAAACATACTTGCAAGAACTGCAACTATCATCGGAATAAAAAGATCTCCCTGAAGATACATTGTCATGCCTTTAGATTCTTCTATTGCACTTCCTGTATTTATCATCAAATCCACGTCGTCGTCAATTTTCTGCATTGTTTAGTTCCAATCGAAGTTTGCGGCCTGGACAGCGTCACCAAGACCAAGTACTGTAAAGAAGATTGAAACAATAATAATACCTGCTGGTATCCAGAGTCCGGCTATCATACTATTGTATGCATCTTCATCCCCTTTTTTCTTTGCCTTGACTCCGCCCCATACAACGATTATCGCCCATACAAAGCCAACCATATACATAACTCCGATAAGGCTCCCTATCCCCGTTTTGAACTTGCTTGTATCAACATCTCCTGCATCTGCAAATAGAAATGCCGGTGTTAAAAAGACTCCGAGTGCGAGATAAAACTTTTTACATCTTGTTATCATCTTAATTCCTCCTTAAATTATTTAATGTTGCAATTGAACTGCCGTATGAGTCTCACATGGTTTTTTTATATAAGCTAAATTTTTCCTTAAATCTGCTGTTATTTCTCCTGAGCCTGTTCCGTCATCATCTATAATGTCTTTTGAAATGGCGTTCTGAACTGATTTTTCTATCACATCCCTTAAAGGTCTTGCTCCCATTGCACGGTTAATTCCTTTTCTAATAACAAAATTAAGAAGATTATTGTCACAGGAGACTTTGTAGCCTTTTCGGTTCATTCGGTTAATTTCACCTTTAAGCATTTCAACGGCGATAGTTTTCTGGACATCGTATTCAAGTGCTCTGAAAACACAGATATTGGAAAAACGATTTGCAAATTCAGGTCTCGTAGCCATTATTAGTTCAAGTTCGACCATCTTTTTAAGTCTGCTGTAGCTGACGTTTTTAGCATTCATTATTCGAATTCCGCCCACATTGGATGTAAACATCATATAGAAATTGGAAAGATCATAAGTTTTCTTATTCCCAAGAGTTATCTGAGCTGCATCAAGCATCTGTAAAAACAAAGTAAGGATATCGGGATGAGCTTTTTCCATTTCATCAAAAAGAAGTGTTCCATCAGTATGCTTTTCAAGAATATCTCCAAGTCTCCCATGGCTGCCTGCTTCATCTCCTCTAAACTCTTTAACTGAATCAATATGAAGAAATTCACTCATATTGAATCTATAGAGTTTATCGGGTCCGAAGATGTATTCAGTTACAGCTTTTACAACTTCTGTCTTCCCTACTCCTGTAGGCCCCATAAAAAGAAATGATGCTTTAGGTCTCCCATCTGATCGCAAGTCAATTTCTCCTGAATAAAACATTTCTTTGAGTTCTACTAAAGTTCTGTCCTGCCCTTTAATTCTGCTTTTTAAATAGCTTTCAAGATTTTTTAATTTTTCTTTTTGAGATGGCATTATCATTTTCTAATTCCCGTTATATGGTGCAATTCCACTTTCATTTGGATTATATTCGATTGACTGGACGGTCTGTTTTCCGGTGCGGTTGAAATTTATCTGACCAAGGCCGTTATAATAATAAACTGTCTGGTAGTCGTTAATTGTTTTCCATGGCAGAAGGTAGTTCCGCCATGTGGAACTTTGTTTTATCTCTGTAGGTGCGTTTAAAACGCCTATAACATCACCTCGTGTCATACCTCTATGTAATTTTGACATTGGTGATGATGCAGGAATTCCAGTACAGCCTGAAAGAAACATTGCCGATACTGAAAAGGCTATGAAAAAAGCTTTTTTCATGATGTTTCTCTCCTCATTAAGCTTTTGGGTGATGTTGGTTGTTTTCTTTTGAAGAAATAATTCCCGAACACAACAGCAGTAAAAATAAAACTTATAAAAAGGACTGCGAAAAAGATGAGAAGACTAACTAGAATTGAAGTTAATGACACATTGTTCAGCGTCAAAACAATAGGAATTAGAAATTTAACCGTCACTGCCTGGAGAATATTATTAATATTTATAAAAAGAAAAAGAAGCAGGCAGACCTTTATAAATTGCTCCCTGAAATCACTCAGCTTATCAAGTGCACCGCTAGCTAATATTAATGGTGATAATGAAAGTATTGCATAAGAACTAACTTTTAGGATAAAATCTATAAGATTAGCCATTACTACTGAAGCTGATGAAAAGAATACAAATATTTTGTAGTTAAAATCAAAAGGCTGCTCTTTATGAGGAAGGTTGAATAAATGCGTCAAAGCCTCTGAAAATGTCTTATTATTAGCTAACATAGAAGAAAATAAATTATCAGTTGCTCCGAATACTGCTATAACAAGAAGTAAGCCTACGATAAAGTAGAGTACTGTATTTATTTCAATTCCAAAGATTTTTACTTTGAAGTTTTTCCAACCACCACAAAGTTTATATTGCAGTGCAAGAGTTAATATTCCTATCGGCAGCATTATCAAAAATAATATTAATGCAAAGCGAGTTGCCTCTGACATAGTTTTGAATCCTTTCTTTATTATCTGGTTTTGAATCTATTGCAGAATTCTGCACAGTCTGA
>DASCNA010000213.1:0-14007 GCA_036011305.1 Victivallales bacterium | reverse complement strand
AGCGTTAAACTGGCTCATACTCTTTTAAAAAAAATGGTACTTAAAGGTTTATTAAATGTGCAGAAACTTAATTCAAGACGTTGGGAATATTTTCTCACGTCAAAAGGAATTACAGAAAAAGTAAAGCTGACCTATGAATTCCTGGAATTTTCAATGCAGTTCTATCATGAGGCCAGAAAAAAAAGTTCGCAAGTTTGCAAAGAAATAGCTGATCAAAATATAAAAAATATTGGTCTGATAGGTACTGGGGATTTAGCTGAGATAGTATATCTCGGAATAAAAGAATGGAATCTTAACCTGACAGAAGTATTTGATAATTCTCATAATAATTTTCTAGGACATAATGTTATATCTTTTTCTGAACTGTCATGTTCTTCTTCAGATAATTTAATAGTATGCATGTATGATAAATCTCATCCAATGACCAAAAATTATTTGCCTGAAGTTGTTAGGAAGGTTATCTTTGAAAATAATCAATTCAATAAATTAATTTGGATCTTTTGATAAAAATGAAACCGAAATCTCTCATCTCAGTAATAATGCCGGTACATAACGGCGAACTTCATCTCGAAGACTCAATAAAGAGCATACTAAATCAAACATATAAAAACTTTGAATTTATAATCATTAATGACTGCTCTTCAGACGGCACAGCCAATATATTAAATCATTACTCCCATAAAGATAAAAGAATAAATATATTTGATAATGAGAGTAATAAAGGTATCACAAAATCTCTAAATGAAGGATTATGTTTTGCCACAGGTAAATATATTGCCAGAATGGATGTCGATGATATCTCTACTAAAAACAGATTTGAAGTTCAAATTAAATTCTTAGAAGAAAATTCTGATATAGCGGTTTGCGGTTCCCATGTCATCACAGAAAAAACCGGATATAATGACAAATATATCCCTTACACTCCTGAAGATATTAAAGCTACTCTGTTTTTCATGAATGCACTGACACATCCATCTGTAATGATGAAATCATCAGTGATTATTGAAGAGAACAATTTTTATAACGAAAAATATAAATTCGCTCAGGATTACGAATTATGGTGCAGACTTTCAAAAAATCATAAAATAGTAAATCTAAAAGAAGATCTTCTGGAATACCGATGGCATGAATCAAATGTATCTATTCTAAAAAGAATGGAGCAAATGAATAACCATTTTTATGTAAAAATTCAAATGTTAGAAGATCTGCTGGAAAGGGATATTTCTGAAAAAGAAAAAGAAATGCATGCTATATTAACAGGCTACTCAAATCCTGAAAAAAATATAAAATTAAACCAAATTGAAAAATGGACTGATTTCCTATATTCGACTAATAAAGAACAAAAAACTTTCACTCCAGCCAGCTTCAAGAAAATATTAAATTATAGATTACAAAGAGTAGAAGAAAAGATAAATTGTTTTAAAAGTTAGGTTTTAGTTTTAAGTAAAGTGGGATATCAATCTTTTGAAAATTTAGAGGTCTGGAAAAGAGCCTGCAATTTAACCGTTGATATTTATACTGAACTACAAAGCTGCAAAGACTACTCTCTTAAAGATCAAATGCAAAGAGCAGCTGTTTCTATTGCTTCAAATATTGCAGAAGGATCAGAACGTGGTACACATAAAGAATATATAAGATTTTTACACATAGCAAAAGATTCAGCAGGAGAACTACGAACACAACTTTATATCTCAAAAAAAGTAAACTACCTCGAGGCAAGCCTACGAGGTATTAACGCTTTTCAAAAAAGCTTTGCAAAAGCAAGCTTAAGTTGAAACGACCCAAGGGTCGGGGAATTAAATCCAACTTAGATTAAATTAATTACTTCAGGAAAAAGAATAGAACTAAGTAACGAGTTAATAACAATATCAAAAATGTTTCATCCTTTATCAAATCGCTATTATTAAAAACTTAACTCTTAAAACCTAAAACTATATTTTTGATGTCAGAAAAAAAATATAAATTAGTCATCGAAGCAGGAAAAATTCATAGAAGATATTTTCGTGATTTATGGTCTTACCGCGAACTGTTTCTATTCTTAGCCTGGCGAGATATTCTTGTTCGTTACAAGCAAACTATCATAGGCATTGCCTGGAGCGTTATAAGGCCACTGCTTACAATGATTGTTTTTACTGTCATATTTGGTAAACTGGCAAAGCTTCCTTCAGACGGTGCCCCTTATGCTGTAATGGTATACGCTGCAATGCTTCCATGGCAATTCTTCAGTAACACACTTAATGAGGGAGGAAATTCACTTATTCAAAACTCCAGCATGATTTCAAAAGTATATTTCCCGCGAATAATAATCCCTACGTCATCCATGATTGTCAGCCTGATTGATTTTGTGATTTCATTTGTGATATTAATAGGAGTTATGGGCGTTTATGCCTTTATGCCAAACTGGAAAATAATTTTAATGCCGCTTTTTCTTATTCTTGCAATATTAACAGCCCTTGGCATTACTTATTTAATTTCAGCACTCAATGTTAAATATAGAGATTTCAGATATGTTCTCCCTTTTATTGTTCAGTTTGGACTTTATATATCACCGGTAGGATTTAGTAGTGCAATAGTTCCAGGTAAATGGCGTTTGTTATATTCATTAAATCCAATGGTCGGAGTAATTGACGGTTTCAGATGGTGCATTATAGGAACAGAAAATATTATCTACTGGCCAGGCTTTATACTGTCAATCTGTGTTGCAATAGCAATGTTTTTAATAGGTTTTACTGTATTCAGAAAAACAGAAAGAGAATTCGCCGATGTTATTTAAACCACAGTCAACGAATTAATCGAATTATACGAAAATGAAAAATATTATCTTAAAAGAAGAAAGTTACAATATAATTGGCGCATGCATAAACGTACACAAATTACTTAGATGCGGATTTCTTGAAGCAGTTTATCAAGAGGCTTTAGAACATGAATTAAAATTATGTAAAATACCTTTTGATAGAGAAAAACAGTTACGCATTAAGTATCGTGACATTATTTCAACAAAGTATTATATTGCAGACTTTATCTGTTATGACAAAATTATACTTGAACTAAAAGCATTACCGGAAATAACAGATGATCATACTGCTCAAATTATAAATTATTTAAAAACTACTAATATGGAACTAGGAATTATTATTAATTTTGGCAAAAAATCTTTAGATTATAAAAGAATACCTAATAAGGTTTATTCGATTAATTCGTGAAATTCGTTGATTTATGTCTATCATAAAAGTAGAAAATCTTTCGAAAAAATACATTATCGATCATAACCGTAATACCGGAGATGCTTATCGATACAGCTCCCTCCGTGATACACTTGCACACTCTGCACCCAGAATTTATCAACAACTACTACCCCCCCTAATAAAAACAACTAAAAATAAACCTGTTTTTTTCATTATTACTGAAAGAAGCTGAAAAGTGGACATACCGATAACATGAATTCATCATATTTAGATCAGGCAAAAAAAGTATTTGAACTAGAAATACAGGGATTAAGAAAAATGCAGAATAGTCTGGATAAAGATTTTGAAAGCATAGTAGCTAAATGTCTAAAAATATTGAATAACGGAGGTAAAATTGTTGTATGTGGCCTAGGGAAAAGTGGTCGAATTGGAGCTAAAATATCTGCAACGCTTACTAGCACAGGTTCGAGTTCCGTATTTCTTCATCCTGTTGAAGCAATGCATGGTGATTTAGGTATACTTAATGACAGTGATTTGTTATTAGTTCTAAGTTATAGTGGAGAAACTAATGAAATTCTTCGCTTAATTCCAGCAGTAAAAAAACTTAATGTATTAATTGTGTCTATAACCAGTAATATTAACTCAAGTCTTGCAAAATTATCTGATTATGTTATTCAAAGCAGTATTGATAAGGAGGCATGTCCATTTAATATTGCACCAACAGTATCTACAACTGTACAACTAGTTATAGGTGATGCATTGGCAATGATTCTATTAAATGCTCGTGGTTTTTCAAAAGGAGACTTTAAAAAATTACATCCTGGAGGAACTATTGGAAGAACTGTAACTCTTAGAGTTACTAATATTATGCGAACTGGAATTGCTTTGGTAAAAAGAGTCAGTACAATAAGGGAGACTGTGTGTAGAATTACTGAAACAAAATGCGGATCAGCTATAATTGTAAATGAAAAGGGAGAATTAGAAGGAATATTTACTGATGGTGATCTCAGGAGAATTATTCAAGATATTTCTATTTTAAATAAATATGTTCAGGATTATATGACCCTAAATCCTGTAACTGTATTTAGTGATCAGTTGGCAATTGAAGCACTAAAACTTATCAAAGATAAAAAGATTGATGACTTAATAGTAATTGATAGAAACAATGTAGTAGTTGGATTGGTTGACAGTCAGGATTTGCCAGGATTAAAACTAATATAAGATTTAAATATATGACAGAACTTAAAACTACAATTTATACACCTGATTCTCAAATAAGAAATCCATCGGCTTTGATCAAAGGAATGTACATAGATTTATATAGGTCACGTTGTCTTGCTTGGCGTCTGTTTGTTCGAGATATAAGTGCAAAATATCGACAGACAATACTTGGCTAAGTATGGGCATTTTAAATCCGATAGTTACTACTATTGTTTGGTGCTTTTTAAATTCAGCTAAAATGTTTTATATTACAAAAACTGATATTCCATATCCTGCCAATGTATTAACCGGAACATACTGGGAGCATGGCAATCAAAACGAAATTGACATTGTCGCAATTAACAAATTAACGAAAAATGCTCTTATTGCAGGAGTAAAATTAAATTCAAAAAAATATCGATTAAATAAACTAAAACATAAAGCTAAAAATCTTACAAACAAACTTAGAAACTATAAAGTAGAATATAAAGGTTTTTCTCAAGAAGACATATAAATAACAAAAATAGTTGCTTAAAAAACGATCAACCAACAACTGTTAACGAATTAAACTAATTATACGAAGATGTAAAATATTATTTTAAAAGAAGAAAGTTACAGTATAATTGGTGCGTGCATGGAAGTTCATAAAGAACTAGATTGTGGATTTCTTGAAGCAGTATATCAAGAGGCTTTAGAGCATGAGTTAAAATTATGCAAAATACCTTTTGAAAGAGAGAAAAAATTATCTATCAAGTATAGAGATGTTATACTATATTGCAGATTTTATCTGTTATGACAAAATTATACTTTAACTAAAAGCATTACCGGAAATAACAGATGATCATACTGCTCAAATTATAAATTATTTTTAAAACTACTAATATGGAACTAGGAATTATTATTAATTTTGGTAAAAAATCTTTAGATTATAAAATGGTACCTAATAAATTTTATTCGATTAATTCGTGAAATTCGTTGACATATGTCTATTATAAAAGTAGAAAATCTTTCTAAAAAATACATTATCGGTCATAACCGTAATACCGGAGATGCATATCGATATAGTTCTCTCCGCGATACACTGGCGCACTCTGCTAGAGGTATGTATCAGCGTTTACGACATCCACTAGCACCAAACAAAGAAAATACGGACCTAGAAGAATTTTGGGCATTAAAAGATATCAATTTTGAAATTAAGCAAGGTGATAGAGTTGGTATCATTGGGCGAAATGGTGCAGGAAAATCAACACTCCTTAAAATTTTAAGTCGTATAACAGAGCCTACTATAGGAAAGATTACACTTCATGGACGTGTCGCATCACTTTTAGAAGTAGGAACAGGGTTTCATCCTGAATTAACAGGAAGAGAAAATATCTATTTAAACGGTGCCGTATTAGGAATGTCAAAAGCGGAAATAAAAAAGAAATTTGATGAAATAGTTGATTTTTCAGGAGTAGAAAAATTCCTTGATACTCCGGTAAAGCGTTATTCCTCTGGAATGTATGTCCGCCTGGCTTTTTCAGTTGCTGCCCACTTAGAGCCTGAAATTTTATTAGTCGATGAAGTTCTTGCAGTTGGTGATGCTGAATTCCAAAAGAAATGTCTTGGAAAAATGGAAGATGTTTCTAGGGAAGGCAGAACGGTTATCTTTGTTAGTCATAATATGGGAATAATAAGTTCATTATGTAATAGAGGTATCTTGATGCAAAAAGGTTCTATTTCATGTGGAACTGATATTTATAAAGTAATAAATAATTATTTGCATAATAATTTACTGGATAATACTTCTGTCGTTAACTTTAACCTTAAACATATAAAAAATAAACAAATTTTCTTTACTAAATGTTGGTTAGAAAATTCTGAAGGCAAACAAACAAATAGGTTTCACTATATGGAGCTAATAAGAATTAATTTTATTGTAAAATCAAATGAAATATCTAAAGGAGTAGCTTTTCATGTTGGAATAAATACAAGCAACGGATTGAGAGTTTTTACTGCAGATAGTGAAGAATTTTATACTTTAATTAACTTTGAAAAAAATGAGGAAAAACAAGTATCTGTTCTTATTGACTCATTTTGCTTGATGCCTGGTAATTATACAATAGGCAAACTTATGGTTAAACTTGGGAAATTGGCAGAAGTAGAAACATATTTAAACATATGTGAATTTAAAATTAGCAACTATTCTTCTAAAGATAAATTTCAAAAGGTAAGATCTGGAATTATTATTGGAAAATCTAAATGGAAATCAAAAAAACTAAAGTAAAGTTATTAAAGAGTTATATCGAATGAACACATTAAAATCTAAAAATATAATTTTAATTAATCTGCCGACAGGTGGAATTAACTGGACTGAACCTAAGACTATGGTATGGCCAACTACTGCGATTTTATTAATAGGAAGTATTTTAAGTAGACATGGATATTCAGTAAAGATTATTGATGTGAATATAAAAAAAAACTATATGGATCAGTTAAAAAATATTATTACACATGATACATTGTATATTGGTTTTAGCGTTATGGTTAGCCAAGTTTACTGGGCTTTGAAGATCTCAGAAGATTTAAAAAAACTTAATAAATATCCTTTAATTGTATGGGGGGGGCCTCACCCTACTTTGTACCCAAAACAAACTATACACAATGAGAATGTAGATATTGTCGTCATTAACGAAGGGACTCAAGCTGCTTTGAATATAGCAAAAGTTCTAGAAAATAAAGAGTCCCTAAACGATATTAAGGGTATTTATTTTAAAAATAAAACAGGTGAAATAATATCTACTGGTAATGGTGTAGAGGATAATATATCTAGTATTCCATTTTTTGATTACTCTTTACTAGATGTTAACGAATATTTGTCGAATACCAAGCCATCTGTCTATGAAAGAGAATATCCTTTTTTTGATAATAAAATAAAAATTATGCCTATATTTACTGGAATGGGATGCCCTTATAGATGCCAGTTTTGTATAAATGTTATATTAAAAAGACGGTATAGGTTTAAGAAAGCTGAAGATATAGTTAATGAGATAGAAATTTTACTGAATAAATATGATGTAAATACTTTTTTATTTTTAGATGAAGATTTTTTTATTAGTAAAAAAAGAACAGCTAAATTTCTTGATATTATAGAAGAAAAACAATTAAATTTTAATTGGAGAATGTGGTGTAGAGTTGACCATATAAATGAAGATCATGTTTCTAATGATATCATAAAAAGATTAGGAAAAATAGGTTATGGTTCCATCGTTATGGGAGCAGAAAGCGGTAGCCAAGCTATTTTAGATAGCTTAAAAAAAGATATTACATTAAAGCAAATTATTAATTCTTTAAATATTATTATGAAGAGCAGTAAAGTTTTTCCTAGATATTCTTTTATGGTAGGGCTTGAGAATGAAACTTTTAAGCAAGCATGCAGCACATATAAATTTTGTATAAAAATGAAGAAAACATACCCTTATGTAGATATTGCATGTCCTGTACTATTTAGACTTTATCCAGGTTCCCCAATTTTTGAGAGATTAATACGTAAATATAATATTATCCTTCCTAGTAGCTTAAAAGCTTGGTCAGACTTTCTTCTAGAAACAAATGGAAAAATTGAAAGTTTAAGTTTTTCAAATATGATGTGGATGTCTAAAAAGTTAATACAGAATTATGAAGAAATGGACTTTTATTATAAACTTGCAGAACTTTATATTATAAAAAAGTATTCAAAGTATCAAAATAATACTAAAGTAAAAATTATAAAAAAAGTTTTATTATGGATATTAGGCCATATTGCGATCTTTAGAATAAAAACTTCTTTTTATAAATTAGCAATTGAAAAAATTATCTTAAAAAAAATATAAAAAAAAATTATACAAATAATAAATTATAACAGTGCATCTTTTTGGTGCATAAAAATGGATTATTACCAAATGGGAGATATAAAAAAATATTTATCAAGGTGTTGTTTGCCAAGTAGGGAAAAACATAATAGTAGAATATTTATCGATTTAGCTGAAAACATACATATACACCATCGAGAATATAGAACTGTATTTAGTATTAACGAATTTTTAGAGTATTCTGATATTGTGAATAAAGGTAGAGAAGAATTATTAATGTACCTTGAAAATAATCAAAATTATGAGGAAATGAAATATCCTACAACAATAATGATTTCTGGTGGTAGAGAGCAGCAATTAAAATTTATAGCTAATTCTCCATCTCCAATATGCAGTCAATATTACAATAATGATTTTGCTGTAGAGCTTCAAGAAGAATATGTTGCAGATGAGATACATATTCACTATCGAGATTTTAGATTAGTTTTTAATCGAGAAAATTTTAAAATAGTAGCTGAGCAAATAAAAAATGCTTATGAAAAATTGGTAAAATTTGAACTGGAAAATCAATATATAAAACAAAAGCATCCAGATACTGAAGTTTTAACTTTTAATCAAACTCAAAAAGAAACAGTTAATAGCATTAATGGAGCAAAAATATTAAATATAAATAAAATAAAATCATATTGGTATTCTAATATTTTGGAAGAGTTTAAACCTGATAATTCATTTATAAAAAAAATTATTAATGCTTATTATAAAAACTATTATGTTACACCTATTTTAGTTAGTACAGAGAAAAATGGTGATCACTATATAATCGATGGACATCATAGATATTTTGCTCAGTTAAAACTTGGCGCAAAGAGAATAAGTTGTATTGTTGCTAATATTACTTTTAAAGAATCTGAACCTTTAAGAGCAGCTGAAGCTTCTTTGAAAAAATTTGACAATAGCAATAATTATAAGTATAATTTTTCTAATTATTTTAAATCATATATGGTATATAAATTAAATAGATTTTTTTATAAAAACTTTTGTTCATTAATGTCAACTATGAATAAAAGAGCTCAATTAAAAAGGATTATAAAAAAAATTCTATTTAATAAAAAAAAAATTTTAAATTTTATTGAAAAAAGACATTAATAATATATGAAAACATTAATTGTCTTCTTTATTACCTGTAGAAAACATCTCCATAATATAGAAAAAATTAGAAAATATCTAAAACAATCTAAAATAATTATTATATCTGATGTTGAGTTTTTAATTGATAACAAACTTATATTTGCTACAAATTTACTTGATGATTGTTTACCAAATACTATTTGTATGTTTATGGCATACCCAACTTTAGAAAGATTGTTATTACAAGAGTATTGTTTAGTTAATGATATTCCTTGTGTTGCTATTGAAGAAGTCAACCAGCTTAGCCTAAATAATGGTAGAATAAATCATTATTTTACTCCATTGGACGCAATAGCAGTACCTTCTGAAGTAGAAAAACAAAAATTAATTAATCAACATATATACTGTAAAAATTTGATAAATACTAGATGGGGATTTTATGATAGATTGGTCAAAAAAGCTAAAATTGAGAAACAAAAAAAAATACTGCTATTTTTAAGTCCTCATTTTAAGGATGATTCTGTTTCTAATGAGACAGATAAAATGAGAATTTTAATTTTAAAAATTGTTAAAAAATTAATAGAACAAACTGGATATAAACTATCAATAAAACTACATCCAATTGAAAAAAATGATTTAGGAGTTAAAAAATTACTTAAAAAAGTTAATATTAAAGCAAAGTTAATATCAAATTTTTCTAATACATCAGAATTAATTGCTTCATATGATTTAATACTAAATAGAGGTAATTCTCAAACTATTTTTGAAGCTTTATTTATTGGGAAAAATATTGGTATAATAAATGTAGAGGAAAATATGTTCCCATCAATTTTTAATATTGAAAATAACAAACAATCAATTGAAAAATTTTTGAAAAATTTAGATACAGAAGAGTATTTTGAAGCAAAGTATAAACTAATAAATAAACATATAGGAAGCGTAGAAAATTCATTAAAAAAAATTTCAAACATATTATTGAATAGTAAAAAATTTTATAGAAATAAAAATAAATTTGCATTACATCTTTCATTATTATTTTTTTTGTTGAATGATAATAATAAAGCTTATGAGCTTTTACCTTTTTTAAAAAATACTGTAAATATACTTATTAGAAAGTTTTACGATGATACTTGTAAAAAAAATTTACAAAATGCATTAAGTGTTTTTAATGATGATATTTTAGCTCAACGATTTTTGACAAAAATTTATCTTGATAGACATTTCAAGTTTTTTACAAATAAATTATATGTTCCACCTAATAACGAAATACCATTTTTTTGGCAGCAATCGTTTAAAAATAGGCTTAAAAAAACTATTAAAAGGAGATTAACTACATTTGGTTTGATAAAAAAATGGAAATTTATAAAATGATTAACAGACTAGATATTAAAAAAGTATATATAGCTGGTTGTGGTGGAATGCTTGGAGAAGCATTTTATAATGTTTTAAGTAATAATTATGAACTAAAATGTACAGATATTGATTTAAATGAAAAATGGTTAAGTTATTGTGATTTTAGATATTTGGATGCTTATTTGGAAAATGTAACTAATTACAAACCTGATTGCCTTATTCATCTAGGTGCGCATACAGATCTAGAATATTGTGAAGTGCAAGTAAAAGATTCCTATATGACAAATGCATTATCTGTTGAAAATGCATGCTTAATTGCCAATGAATTAAATATCCCTATTATTTATATTTCAACTGCAGGTATTTTTGATGGGAGTAAAGATATTTTTGATGACTGGGATATACCTAACCCTATGTGTCATTATTCAAGATCTAAATATGCTGGAGAAATCTATGTCAAGGAAAATGTAAAGAAATATTTGATATTAAGAGCAGGATGGATGATGGGAGGAGGACCTAAAAAAGATAAAAAATTTGTTCATAAATTATTGATGCAAATTAAAAATGGAGCAAAAATACTTTATATTGTAAATGATAGGTTAGGAACACCAACTTATACATTTGATTTTGCTAAAAATGCAATGCTTCTTTTAGAAAAACAAATATGGGGAATCTATAATATGGTTTGCCCAGGAGCTACATCTAGGCTTGAAGTTACTCATGAAATTTTGAACATTTTAAATCTTGGAAATAAAATAGCTGTAAAAGAAGTTGATTCTGAATTTTTTACAAAAGAATACTTTGCAAAACGCCCTTTATCTGAGAGACTAACAAATCGAAAACTTGATTTGAGAAATTTAAATATTATGAGAGATTGGAGAATATGCTTAAAAGAATACTTGGAACTTTGCTACAAAGATTATTTATAGAAATAGAATGAATACTCCTCAAGTATCAATTGTAATGCCTGTTTATAATGGAGCAAAATATTTATCTGAAACTTTAGAGTCAATTTTTACTCAAACCTACAATAATTTTGAATTAATAGTTGTTAATGATAGTTCTACTGATGATTCTTTAACCATTATTAAATCATATAATGATTTAAGGGTTAGAATTATAAATAATATTGAAAATATGGGACAGACGTCATCATTGAATGTTGGGGTAAGGCATTCACAAGGCAAATATATTGCAATACAAGACCAAGATGATATATCTCTTCCCAATAGAATAGAAAAACAGGTTAATTTTTTACGTGCTAAAAAGGAAATAATAGTATTGGGTACAAATGGATATATTATTGATTCAAATGGAAAACAAATTAATTTATTTACCCCTTTCTACACTGACTCTTATGCTTTAAAATTAGGATTAATATTTAATGTACAGACAATTATTCATTCATCAGTAATGTTCAATAAAAAGATTATTTATAATGAATTTAAAGGATATCATCAAGGATTTAAATTTTACCAAGATTATGATTTATGGTCTAGAGTAGTACGCAAGTATAAAATAATGAACCTTTCAGACAAGTTGATTAAGCATAGATTGCACCATTCATCAGCTTCCAAACTTAACTTGGATGTTTGCAATAATGAAGCAGTAAGTATTTGCATCTCAAATTTAAGTTATTATTTAAGTAATATTTCCTTAGATAAAGCATATGGTTTTAGCTTTTCGCTTTATAACTATAAACCTAAGATATTATCAAAAGATTTTTATAAAATTCTAAGTCGTACTTTATCTATTTTTTACCAGAAAAATGAAATGAGCATTAAAACTGATGAGGTTTTAACGACTATTTCTAAAAAGGTAGTTGATATATATGCTTTTGACAGAGTATTTTCATTTAAAGTTTTATTATTATTTAGAAAGTATATGAAATCAAAAAAAGTAATGAAACTAATAAATCTCAGAATCATTTTATTATGGTTAGGGCTAGCTGAAATTAGGAAATTATGTAGATTTTGTATATCTAGAAATTTATAAATAAATATACTCAAAATTCAATATATTATATAAATGAAAATTCTTTATATCGAACGAAACTTACAGAAAAATGGTGTTGTTTTAGATCAAATTAAAAGAATTGAAAAATTTCATGAAGTTGTAGTATTTAATGTAAATCCACAAAACATGTTTAATGCTTCTAACATTATAAATATAAAAACTCCTTTTATTCCTAAAATTGAAGCACTCAAAGGTTATATTTTTAAAACATCTGTTACAAATTATTTTGCTAAACATTTTTCAAATAATAACGTTGATTTGATTCACGCTCATTTTGCTTATCCTGAAGGTTATGCTGCATATAAATTAAGCAAGAAATATAATATCCCATATATTATTACTGGAAGAGGGAGTGATATTTTGATCTATCCTCAAAGTAATCGTTATTTAAAAAAAACAATATATAAAACATTAAGTAACTGTAATGCTTTTTTGGGTGTTTCTAGAGATATAATAGATAAAGCTGAAAAATTAGGACTGGATAGATCAAAAGGATATTTTATACCTGATGGTATTCATGAAAATTTCCAAATTGAAAATATTACAAGGAATATAACTTCAAATAAAAAAATTATATTATTTGCAGGTTCCCTAATTGATGTTAAAAATGTATCTTCTTTGCTTAAAGCATTTAAAAAGCTAATTGAATTAGAACCTAATGTTGTTCTAAAAATTGCTGGTAATGGTTACTTAATGGGGAAATTAAAAAGTACAGTTAAGAATATGAAGCTTAGTGAGGTTGTAAAATTTCTTGGTTCCCTGTCTTCAGATGTGCTTGCTGATGAAATGATAAAATCTGATATTTTTTGTTTACCAAGTTTAAGTGAAGGCTGGCCAAATGTTATAATGGAGGCTATGGCATGTGGAACACCGGTAGTTGCTTCAAAAGTAGGTGGAATACCTGAACAAATTATTTCAGATGATTATGGTTATTTGTGTAATCCGTTTTCTGAAGATGATATAGCAGAAAAAATATTAATTGGGTTGAGAAAGGATTGGAATTACAAGATTATTGAAAAGCATGGAAAACAGTATTTAAGAAGTAATACAGCAGAGCAAATTGTTGATATTTATGATGAAGTTTTAGGCATGTAAAAATATGAAAAAAATAATATTTCATTATCCTGGTCCATTTTATAAAACGCTTGATGGGGGTGAGAAAAAACGTCCTTTTATGATGTGTCAAGCTTTTGAAGAGCTTGGTTATGAGGTTTATAAAATAATAGGTACTAGAAAAGAAAGACGTCAAAATCTAAGTAAGATTATTGAAAATATAAATAATTTTGATTTTATTT
>DASCNA010000212.1:0-7294 GCA_036011305.1 Victivallales bacterium | reverse complement strand
AACAAAGAAAAAGAAAGGAAAGACAGATGTCCAAAACCAAAGTAAATGTTTAGAAAGTTATAGTATAATTGAGAAATAAAGAAGAATGCATAATACGTTAACATTCAAGGTTTTCTATTTCGCGACAGCGACTATATAGTAAGGAGATATTAAGAGCAATATTCGGTTAATGAATAAATAATTATATTTTTCAGTTAGTGATTATCGATAAAATTTCAAATCTAGAGTTTGGCATTAGTGATGGCAGTGCACGCCGCACCCTGTTCCTGCAGCTCCGCACATAGGTGCTGAAGTACAACTGCTGTTTTTTGAATCTCCCATTACAACACTTCCGAAAACTGAAAATCTCTTTCCTGTATTTTTGGATTTACATTCAGGGCAGTTGTATACATCACCGATATCCCGCGGTATGAGTTTCTAAAATGTATTCCCGCAGTCATTGCATTTATATTCATAAATAGGCATAATTATTTCACTCCGATTATTTTATTTGCCACTGTTTAGTCATGATTAAATATATTTTTATTGAAATATACCTCTTACAATTACCTTTTTAAAGTATTTTGCATAGAGTTTAATTCACATCACAATATAGAAAACTAACAAATAACTACCTTTTTTAAAGTGATGAATACAGGAAGCAGAACATCAGATAACTTTAGTTAAGCATGTCAGGGATATGGGGTGAGAACAAAATCGTACTCATCAGCTTCTCTCATCATAAACTTAGTATGATTGTTAGTAGTTTTTTTAAGCTCATTTGCTGTAATCATGAGAGTTGTTACCGATGTAGCTATTAAAATAAATTTTCCG
This sequence comes from Victivallales bacterium, assembly GCA_036011305.1. GTDB lineage: Bacteria > Verrucomicrobiota > Lentisphaeria > Victivallales > GWF2-38-69 > DASCNA01. The sequence goes on along the minus strand of DASCNA010000212.1, from coordinate 6,481 downwards.
TCAGGTGACTTTTTGATAGCGAGTTCTCCTGTGGTATCATCGTTATATAATTCAAGTTTTTCACCAGCAGCCAACTGAATCTTCTGCTTTTTCAACCAATCAATTCCTTTTTGAAGAAGCCTAAGTGAAGCATGTCCGTTTGAGTTGACTGAAAAAATTGCGTGATATTTACCCTTAAGCGTTGAGCAAGGATCCTTTGTCACCTTTATAAATGCCATATTGACCTTATATTTAATATCTTTATATTATAATCTAATATCGTTTTATGGACTAACTATTGAATGATATTCTTCATATCATAACGGTTGATTTTGTGTACACAATTGATTTGTCTACTATTCATTTAACATTAGTTTATTTTTTTTGATTAATTACTTTTATACCAGGTAAGGATTTTCTTAGTTCCATGGAAAACCAATTGAATATATCATCAGAGCTCCATTGTCCACGGCTTGATGCAGCAGACAGATAAATAATTGTATCTGGCTGAGTTGCATCTAGTTCAATATTTATAGTTCTTATCATTTTAGAGCTTGATGGTCTCTCAGGTGTAGTATCAGGCTTAGATGCACTTATCTCTCCTTTGTGCGTATTTATACTGGATATTTCCCAGCCATTTTTAATTAATACAGCCTTACAAGAATCTATAATTTTTTTCTTTGTATATTTTTGTGGTGCCTCAAGTTCTCCTTCTGTTGACATTATTGAGCAGGAAGATACAAGAAACATTGTAGTGAATATAATTATTGATTGAGCAATATCTTTGATTCTCATAATAAAACCTTTTGTCATCATTAAACAGCTTGTAAGATTATTATATCAAATATATTTGAATAAATAAATCCTGATATCAATAAATTATTTTTATCAACCATCTAAACGTTATGCGCTATTATATTCATTTAATAAAGTTATACTTATTTAAACATTTAATATTTTTTATAAAAAATTAATAATAATGAAAATTTTAGAAAGAACAGCCGGCAGAGTAATAGGATTTGATGCTCCAGGTAAAATTACTGAAGAAGAACTTGCAGAAGTAATAAAATATTTTAAGTTGACAATTGAAAAATACGGTTCCATTAGCTGGCTTGGATCCTTCAAGAATTTTAAAGGTTTTAAAACTTTCAAAGCATTAAAGCAAGATTTAATATTTAATTTAAAAAATTTAAAAAATTATGATAGAACGGCTATTGTAGGAAATAAGCTGTGGCTTAAAATATCAACAAAAACTGCCGGACTTATAACCGGAATTAAATATTTTGACATTTCACAACTTGAAGAAGCTTGGAAATATATTGAAGATAAATAAATTATAATATCTTACCCGTAGTAGTACAGCTAAGATGTAAAATTTGAGTCTATTGATGTATCATAATTAGTCGTGTAGAATTACAATTAAACAATACCATTACTGTTACGGAGAATATTACATGTGTAAAAAAATGATTAGTAACGGACTTGGGAAAGGTCTTCAAAATAAACTACCAAAACCTTTAGCAAAAATAATACAGCCGCTTTTATTTTCCATTCTTGGTATAAGTAGAATAGATGAAATCTATGAGGGTGCATGTAATATTGATTCCGATGATAATTTTGCAGAGAAATTATTTCATAAAGATGTTATGAATATTAAACTGAATGTATCTGAGTCAGAAATAAAAAAAATACCCAAACAAGGTCCTTTGATTGTTGTAGCAAATCATCCTTACGGTGCAGTGGACGGAATTGCTTTACTGGCACTGCTAAAAAGAGTGAGACCTGATGTAAAGCTAATGGCTAATTATATATTAGGCGGAATTCCTAAATTAAAAGAGCATTTTTTTCTTGTTGATCCATTCGAAAATTCCGACTCTTCACGTAAAAGTTTTGGTGGTATACGGGAAACTATAAAGTGGCTTAAAGACGGCCATGTCTTAGGTGTATTCCCCGCCGGAGAAGTTTCAACATACAACAAAATTAAAAAAGGAGTTATTGATAAGGAATGGCCAAAAGCAGCCGGCGTGATTGTAAGAAACGGTAAATGTCCTGTTCAATGTGTTTTTTTTGATGGACATAATAGTAAATTTTTTCAATTATTAGGTAAAATAAATCCTGTACTTAGAACTTTATGGTTAGCTCGCGAATGTGGTCGTTCCTGTAATCATGACATTCCATTAAAAATAGGAGACGTTATTTCTGCTGAAACATGTAAAAGTTACAAAACTTCAGAAGAATTGATGAGATTTCTTAAAAACAAAACATATGCATTAAAAAAGTAATCAGTTAATTGAGGTAAGATAAGCCAGATAAAAACAAATAAAACAATTTTTATATGAAGCCGATTCAAGCCATAACAAACATGAACTGAATCGGCTTTGATTTTTAATTACAAATTCAATGCTGCTTCTTTAATGGCGCTGATATGCTCAGGAGTTGTCCCGCAGCATCCACCAATTATATTGGCACCGGCTTTGATCAGTTCTGGTACAAGTTTTGACATAACTTCAGGTGTCTCAGGGAATATATCCACACCATCAACATTTGTAGGTAACCCTGCATTAGCATGAACCAGTATTGGAATATTTTTATCAAAAGAACGCAGCTCTTTAACTATTTCAATCATGCGTTCAATTCCGTTACCGCAGTTAGTACCGATAATATCTGCACCGGCTTCAATTACAGCTGAAGCCATATCTGTAGGAGAAACACCCATCATAGTGCGATATTCACCGTTAACAGTTCTTTCGTATGTGAAAGTACATATTATCTCAAGATTTGTATTTTCTTTAACTGCTTTAACCGCTATTACAGCTTCATCCAAAGCAGACATTGTCTCAATACATGCAGCATCTGCACCGCCCTTTTCTAAAGCAGCAGCTTGTTCTTTAAAAGCATCATAAAGTTCTTTCTCAGAGACATCGCCCATTAAAAGCATTTTTCCAGTTGGGCCAATTGATGCGATAACATATTTATCACAGCCTGCAGCTTTTCTTGAAATTGCGGCGGCTGCTTCATTTAACTCAGATGTTCTATCAGCGAGGCCATAATGTTCAAGTTTGAACCGTGTACCTCCAAAACTATTTGTTTCGACCATATCAGAACCTGCGGCAATATAGCCTTTGGCTATATCCAATACATCTCCGCTATGTTCAACACACCATAATTCAGGACAATCTCCGGGCTTCAAACCTTTTATCTGTAAAAAAGTGCCCCATGCACCGTCCGAGACAAGTATTTTACCGTTTTTTACTAATTCAACAATAGTTTTCTTACCCATAAGATATACCTCTATAATTTATTTATTCATTATAATTTAAATATACTCACAGAAACGAAAATGTCAGATTGTTTTTGAATTTCTAAAACAAATATTAGACTAAAGGCACAAAACGAAAGCCATAAAATTCTTCTTCAGTAATATCTGTGCCTTTTTTTTTGATTTTAAAAATAGAATTCCCGACCGGTGAAACAATTATCCCATAATCATTTAACTGTTTTATTAGGTGATAGGGTCTTTCACCTGCATCAGCACTTAACAAGATTCTATCAAAAGGAGCTTCATCAGCAAGGCCTTTTTTACCATTTCCGATTCTTACATATATGTTTTCATATGTATCTAATCTTTCAATAGCGTCATATCCTACTTCCTCATTAACTTCTATACCAATTAATTGACTTTTTCTACACAGTTCATTCATCAGACATAATACATAACCGCAACCGCAACCAATTTCTAAAATATTAAAGTTTTCACTGTTTTCTATTTCCAGTAGATTCAGCATAAAGGCGATTGTATAAGGCTGTGATATAGTGGAATTAAAGCCTAGTGGCAAAGGTATGTCTTGGTAGGCATAGGATAACAGTTTCTCTGAAATAAAATCTTCACGCCTTATACTACTAAATGCATTTAAAATAGGTTCAGAAAAACCTTCATTTTTTAGTTTTTTTATCAAATGTTCTTTGGTTATCATAATTAACTATTTTTTATTAAATCAACATCTATTACCATAATTAGGAGCAAGAAAAAAACATTAAACTATTAATAAGTTGTTGATAAATGTCAATAAATATAAAATTATTTTCTCTAACATGCAGACAATTAAACTTTTAAAATTTTACTTTCTTTATTTCCAATTATCACAAAAAACTATAAACATATAGAAAAAAGAAGCATTACTTATATCAAATGGATCGACTTTATTTATGAAGTGTAAAATAGTTGTAACCGTAGTCGTATTTTCTATATGCTTTGAATAAGTTTGTAAATATTCCACAAGCTCTGCATTATTAATTTCATTATGAAAATGTCTGATAAGGATTTTGTCGGGTGATTGGAGCTTACAGTCAAACGCTTTCAGGTCAGATAAGTAATCTATGACTGACATTAAACCGTTTTTCTGATTTTTCTCGTAAATTCGTAAAATTTTATAAAAATCATCCCCATATCCAGTTAATTCAGCGGCACAATATATAATTTCATCTCTTATTAGTTTTTCAGGACAGACTGACATGAGTGATTTTTCTAGTAAGGTCCCCACCATTTTAAAATCATTCATTTTAGAAAGAGCCACAGCACCATTAATCAATACCTTAGGGTTTTCGGTTTTTTTAAAAATCTGTTCAATTTCCATGTATTTTTCTTTATCCTTCAGAATAGCAAGCCCAATCATAGATGTACCTTTAAGATAAAAATCTCTTGAATCAAGATATTTTCTTAGAAGAGGAATTGCTTCTTTATTGTTTTTTTCCGCCATAATTATTGCTGCCAGATAGCCTGTTGAATATTCTCCATTCTGCAACTCTTTCATAATAGCTTTCTCTGCAGCAAGACTGAACTGTATTTTTCTAAGGCCTCTAAGTGCTTCAAGCCTAACATAAAATCTTGGTGATTCGAGATAATAAAGAAGAGTTTCTTCTGATAAATCTGAATGTTTTTTTTCGAGTCTAAGAATATTTTGATACTCTGATTTAGGTGTAGAATATTTCTGTATTCTGTTAAGTACAAAAAGAGTCTGCATATCACGCGGGGCAAATATCAAACCTAAAACTTTATTAACTTCCCAATCAGCAACTGTGGTCAATCTATAAGTAATATAAAAAACAGGAATCAGTAAAAATGCCATGATTAGATAATAGATCCTGTAAATATGTGAAGCGTCATATCCAAGTAGTACAAATAATCTTATCAGCCCACCCGAAATGAATACTCCGCAAAGACCTGCTGTTAATCCTCCTATTGTAGTAAAACATAAAGTAAATCCCACATTATCCCTTTTGGGTATTATCTTTAAAAAATAATGCAGCAAACTAGTGCTTAATCCTCTGAAACATGCCCCGCCAAGAAAAAAAATAATGCAGCAATACCACCATACAAAATCATCAGGAGCAAAAACCCACATGAGTGAAATAAGAAATAATACTATTATATATATTTTGATGAGTGGTTTGGGGCCTGTCATATCAGAGAGAATACTGCTGAAATAAGTCATTATAATTCCGCCAAAAAGCTGTACAAGAGTAAAAAGAAGAGCAGTCATATTCGAAACACCGTACATCCCTTTTACAACAAGAATAGATATCGGTATAATGATAATAATTCCTGACAAAGAAAAAGATCTGGCGAGGAGAAAAAACCTGTATTTCTTATTTCTCCAGATTTTTTTAATAGTATGCCTGATAAAAACTTTTTCTGCAGACCTGCTCGGTTGTGTTGTTTCTGTGATTCCGGATATTACATAACTACATAAAAAACCACAGACAGCTCCAAAAATGAGAATCATCTGGAACATTACAATAGAGTTATTAAGAAAAAGCAATATAAGCACTGAGCTTAATGCAACCAGTGTGGCAATACTGTAAAACAGAAAGTATAAGGAGGAAAATGTCCCCTGATTATCTTCAGTTGTAATTTCCCCGATAAGCGGTTGAGTAGAGCCTATTCCTACAGATCTGATTGAATATAGTAAAAAAGAAAAAAAAGTCAGCAGTACCGCGGTTAAATATTGTGCATTAACAAAATTAAATAATGGTACAGCAGCAATAAAAAGAACAGCTATGCTTCGAAAGCTCCATGAATATGCCATAGTTTTAACTGCCCCCATTTTACTTATCAGCACTTTGGCTACTACAGCAAAAACAGTTCCCAAAAAAAGAAATGATGCTATGGTTGCTGCAACTGAAGGCAGACAGTTAAGTTTTAAAATATAAAGTGTTAACAAGTTTCCACTTATGCAGGTAAAAGAAATTCCGTTTATAAAAGAAAAAAGTAAAAATTTTTTTCTCCCGGCATGTTGCTGCGCTAAAGATAAATCGTCATTAATAATCATGAAGAATTTGCCTTTGAAATCTTAAGTTATTAACTGTAAAATGAAAAATCATATTCGATTAAATGTTTATATTTGAATAATCATAAAAAATTACTCTTATATATCTATTTTATTATAGTATAAAAACTAGAATAAAATTACTTACAAAAATATATATAAAACCTAAACAATGA
>DASCNA010000211.1:0-5490 GCA_036011305.1 Victivallales bacterium | reverse complement strand
AAAAAGTATGGAAAAAGGATTAATGAAAAACGAACATCAGTATCAGAATGAAATACTGCAGGCAAACTCATTGTTGTAAACGATTTTCCAGAGGAAAATCATTCCTAGCAGCTGGACCAGCTGCCTTTGGGCAGGATTGGCCAAACGGAGCGAGCTGTAGTGCAAATTTGGTTGTCCTGCAAGGATTAGGATTTACACGAAAGCGAGCGGAGAACGAATTAGCGCTGGCAGCCTTTGGTGAAAACAATTTCCAATTGGTTTCATGCAACGCACAACATAGCGACAGCTATTTATAGCTGTAATTCCCTGCTAGATTCTAATTATACTTAATATAAAGTAACTGCTCCTTTGCCAAGCGGAGCGTAGGCAAATTTAGAGTTATCAATAGGCGGTCGAGAATGGGCTATATCCCGCTCGTCGGAGATTGAGGCAACGTACTTGTTGGTAACTCTAAAAAAAGCAGTTGAAGGGTGGGTGCAGGGTTTTATGCAGCGAAGCAAAGAAAAGGGTGCAAAAAAACTCCCCAACTTAGGGGAGAAAAGAGCTATATATAACTGGATTGAATTTAAGCCGCTTTTTTTATAGTTATTTCAATTTCTCCTGTTTCTTCATTTCTATTGCAATTATTAAATTCTTCTATATTTGCCTTTACAGTGTCAAATTTTGATTCAATATTTTTTATCTTTTCCTTAATATTTTGAATTTGTTTATTAGTGATTTTTATTGATAACTGGATATTATCCAACTGTTTTTTTACTCTGTCTATTTTATCTGTATCAAATTTATTATAAGAATCAATTTTAATTATTTTATCCTGCTTATATTTATTTAAATCTGCTAGATATGCCTGCTTTCTTTCAAACTTAATTTTATTTCTGCTTAAATTTACATATATACTGTTTCTTTCTTCCAGCATAGCTTTAAATTTAAACTCCATAATCATTTTTTCTTTTTGTATAGGGTCTGTTTCAAGCTCAATTTGGATTTGTTCACTTGAAGGAATTACACCTCCTGTCATTTCTTCAACTGTACTTATTTCATCTTCTATATTTTGTGCCCATATAGCAGCGTTCCAGCCTTTCTTTTTAGAAACAAGATCATAAGAAATTTTATCAAAACTTCCTTTCATAAAATAACAATGAATATAAACTTTTTCGTTTTCGTTTCCAAACCTTACACCACGACCATTACGCTGTTTAATTGTTCCGTTTGTATAAGGAATATCAAGATGTCGGATAATTAAAGTTTTTGTTTGTAAGTTCATCCCCTCCCCCATGCTTGAGGATGTACCGATGATTATTTTAATATCGCCGTCATTATATAAATCTGTAATCTGCTGTTTTAATGAATTTTTCTTCTCTCCTGAGGGTGCTTTTGTATCATTTCCAGTTTTCGGATTTGTTATTGTTTGCCCTGAAATAATAACAACTTTTTTAGAAGATAAACCAGTTCTTTTTATTATTTCCTGCTTTATTTCTCTATGTATATCACTATCTAATAAACCTAGTTCATACTGTTTATAGCCTGCAGTATCAAGAAAAATTAATTGTCCACCGTTAGGAGCTTCTTTATAGCTATTAACGGTATCAATTATACATGCTTCAATTTTATCATCCAAAGGGTCATAAGTTCTATCATTTACGTTTATATTTGCATGAGCACCGCCATAGAGTCTTGGATCAACTGAGCCATTGCGACCACCTGTATAAATAGCGATATGTGTATCTTTTCCTTTTTCTCCGTTTTTTGAAATATTATCGGCTCTTTCCCTTAAATCCACCTCAATACTGGAATAGTAACAGGACTTATCAAGATAATTATTTATTATTTCGTGCTCAGGTACAGGAATATTTAATTCTTCAATACTTCTTTTATCAATATATCTATTAAGCAATAAATTTAATGCTTGAGCATTAATAATTTTTTTAAGTATTGTTTTTGTGTTTTCAGTGTTTTTTATGTCTCTGACAATACCTAATTCAAAAAATGAATTTTTGAAATCAATATCACTTTTTATTCTATACTCATTAAAAATATTTCTGTCTAAATGTCTGAGCATAGTATATAATTCAATAGGCTTATTTGGGGTTGGCGTAGCTGTCAGAAGAAAAACATTATTACCATTATTTCTATCTGCAATATAGTTAGTTTTAAATCTAAAATCATACGATCTGGCAGACTTTAAACTTACGTTTACTGTTTCTGTTTCAAAATTATATGTAGAGTTCAGATTAAAAGAAATTCCTAAACCAGCCTTTACAAGTTCTGACCTTACAGCAATATTTTTAAAGCTATGTGCTTCATCTGCAAAAATACAATCTATACCAAGATTTTCGATAGTTAAATTATTATCTCTTTTTCTATTAATAACTATTTTTCTATAATCTTTAATTTTCTGATCTAATAATAAACGTGATCTTGCACTTGTACCCTCATTATCAATATGTTCACAAACAACATGATTAAAATATTTAAGTTCATTTTCTGTACTTAATTCTAATTCTTTAAATCCCTCGTGAGATATTAAAATGTAATCAGCATTAGTTTTAGCCGTTTCCATTAATAGCTTTGTTCTTTTATCTTTTGGAAGATTGCCAAGATTAATAACTTTTGAATCTGGAAATAATATTTTTATTTCTCTTTCCCAATTCTTTATAGTTTTTGCAGGCACAGCAAATAAAGGTTTATTAGCAACACCCTTTACTTTTAAGAGCATGGCAAGGGCTATAGCGGCAAAAGTTTTGCCTCCGCCTACATCATTTCCATTTATGCCTTTTCCCTCATAATAAGCCTGACACATCCATTCCTTTTGATTCTGTCTAAGTCTTATTTTCTCACCAGTTTTTGAATTTACAGGATTATTATTTTCTATTAAATCTAAAACATCCTGAATTAAATAAACTGCTTTGCTATAATCAGGTTTTACATAAGATCTGAATTTACTATTATATGAATATTCAACAGCCTTTAACAGCCTACTATCCTGTTGAATTGCCTGTTTTAACCTTTCTTTTATATCTATTATTTTTTCTTCATTTTCTGCCAGTCTATCAAGATAAATAACTACTGCTTCTTTTTCTTCTCTTCTTACAAGTGCTCTGTCATTAATATATTTTTCGAATAACTCTTTATTCCAGTAACTACCTAAAATATCAGAATCATAAGTACTCAAATAATATTCATTCTGGCCATTTCTTGAATTTTCTTTAACATCAATGTTAAGAAATTTTTTAATAAATGGTCTTATCCATTTTTCACAGCCTTTAAAATTTATATCTTCTAATGTTTTAGGCTCAGGAATAATTGAATTTAACTTAGATATCTGCTTATCAAGAATTGAAATATAATTATTATCTTTTCTGTTTTTTAAGCTTTGAAGTTTCTTGATCTTTTTATAAATATTTCCTGAATAATATAGGATGTCATTTTGTATTATTATTTCTGAGTCAACCATGTCTGATATGGCATAACCAATACTTAATATGTCGTTTATTTCATTATTATTTAATAATTCAGCCTTTGAAATATTAATAATTCCTTTGTTATTTTCAGAAGCTAAAGCACGGTCTTTTAAAGGTGAATACAAAGAAGCTTTTTTAATACCTGAGTTCTGATATTTAACTTTTTTATAGAAAACATCAGATAAAGAAAAATCCTCTAAAAACAAAGTGGAAATATCATAATAAAATGTATCTGCATTACTGTTTAAAAGTAGTTTTTTTAATGCTTTATCTTTTGAAGGGTGAACTTTAAAATATTTTTTGTAGTTTGTAACTGTATTTATAGCCTTGTTAGTAAGATCAAGGCTATTTGTCTGTTGATACTCGTTAGAATAATCTAATAATGTATTAAGATAATTAAGTTTATTTTTATTTTCTCCCTTAACTTCTTCATAAAGCTTAGCTCCGCCTATAACATCAGTAAATTTAATCTCTCTGCTTAAAGTATAAAAAGTAGTTCCTATAGGGTCAGGAGCAGGGAAAAAATCTTCATAGTAACCACTGTCTTTTTTTTGGTCATAACTCCCGTCTAATGACATATTATATTTATAATTTTTTCTTATTGTATATTTTTTATTTAAAGCTTCCCACTTCTCAAACTCTTTTAAGTTATTTGGAATATCAATTTCTTTCCTTTTAGTAACTTTTTTAACTATTGGTGAGCCATGAAGCAAATTAAAATTAATCAATGATAAATCAGCATTACCATTTACATACAGGCTTTCTTTACCAAAGCGATTAATTTTATATGTAATATCCCCTAAAATATGAGTTGGATTGTCTATATAATAATTATTTAAATAAACATTGGGGTTTATTTCTCTAGTCTGAATAAAAGGTTTGTTATTTATAGTATGCGATGTAGACTTTGAGGGTCTTTTCTGTAAAAATATTAAATCTGTCTGTACTTCTGTATGAGCTGTCTTTTTAAAATGTCCATTTGGTAATCTAAAAGCAGCTAAAAGATCACATTTATTTATAATTTCTTCTCTTATTTTATTTTTACTTTTGCCGTCCATAGTAAAAGATGAAGTAATAAAAACTATTAAACCACTATCATTAATAAGATCAAGCGATTTAATAAAATAGTAGTCATGCAAAGCCTTTATATCTGATCTATTATGACAGGCTGTTAAGCCTCTTGATTCGGCAAAAGGAACATTTGATATAATTAAATCAAAATCATTTTTTGTGAAATGTTCATAAGATAAATTATAATGAGTTGCTTTTGGATATAGAATATTTAATATTCTTGAATTGATATTACATAGTTCTACGGTAGTCCAGTCTAAGCCAGGCTTTAAACCAATAAAATTTCCGTTCCCTGCTGCCGGCTCTAAAGCTTTATGATACTTTAACCCTGATTTATCGATTGCATTATAAATGCTTTTAATTGTTTCATAACTTGTATAGTGTTGGTTAAGATAACCTATAGATTTACTGTTTAATCCCCCCTCACCTGAATATTGTCTTAATATATTTTTATCTGATTTTGTTATATCACATTCATTTTTACAGAGAATCTCTTTAACTTGATTATTTATGTTTCTTCTTTCTGTTTTAGTTAAAAAAACAGAGTTAAATTTTTTTAAATCAAAATTGTTTTGTACTATGTCTTTTTTATTACTGTTACTGTTAAAAACATAATCATTTTTTTCATTAGAAAAATAAAAAAGCATTCCCTGATCTGGATTAAATAAAGTATTTGAAAGCTGTACAGACATAGAAAACCTCAATTAATATTCAACTGTAATTCTTTTTACTGTTCTGGTTCTTAAGTTGATTGATCCGTATGTATATTTTTTCTTCTCTGCATTTCTTAAAATGTTTTTGATAAAAAACTCTTTTAACTTAGATTTTATCTTTGGGTGATGAGGGTGGTTTTCCTTTTTTTTAGAGTTTGCCGTAATTGTTTCATTCTGAGTTGATACTGATGTGTTTAAGTTTTTCATTTTATGCAATCCTTTTTTTTAAAGACTTTTTCCCTGGT
>DASCNA010000210.1:0-8645 GCA_036011305.1 Victivallales bacterium | reverse complement strand
CCTGAGCCTCCTTTGCCTCCGAAGTAACAATCAATTTCATTTATTTTATATCCAGGTTTCATTATTGATGCTAAAATAATTCAAACATTCTTTCATTAGAATTTATAATGGACTGTTTTTTATTTTAATTTTATTTTCATTTTTTGAATAATATAAGGTACCTGAACCACTGGCCTGTTTATCAATAACACAGTCACAGATGGCTCCATTAATTGAGCGTTGGATAATATCTCTTAACATTCTTATACCTTTTTCTTTCGAAATTCCTCGTTCTTTTAGATTTAAAAAAGCATTATCTTCATAGTCTAAGTAATAACCTTTTTCTTTTAATCTATTAAGTTCATTATTAAAAATATTTAATGCAATCTGATCTTTTTCATCAATAGAAAGGTTTTTAAAAATACAAATTCCTAAACTAAGACGATCTATAAATTCTCTTCTTAATTGCTTTGAAATTTCTGTTTGAATAGCCCTATACATTGTTTCGATATTTTTTATATTAGGATTTATTTCTTTTGCCCCGATATTGGAAGTAAAAACTATATAATAGTTATGTAAATCATAAGTCTCTCCATTGCCTAAAGTTATTCTTGCAGCATCTAATATTTGTAGAAATAAATCCATAATTTGTTTATGGGCTTTCTCCATTTCATCAAATAAAAGTGTACCATATTTATTAGCATTAAGTATTTGACCAAGTCTTCCAGATGATCCTGTTTCATCACCTCTAAATTCTTTTACACTATCAAAATGCATATATTCAGACATATCAAATCTATATAAGTGATCATTACCGAATAAATATTCTGTAAAGACTTTTACAGTTTCTGTTTTTCCGACTCCTGGTGGTCCAAGAAAAAGAAAAGATCCCTTTGGTCTATCTTTATCAGCTAGTCCCATTTCTCCGATCCGTAATGTCTCAACTAATTTTGGTATTACTTCATATTGACCAATTATTTTTGAATTAATATGTTTCTCCAAATTAGAAAGTTTTGAATATTTATTGTTGTTATTCATAATATATTATTGCTTAAGATATTTTTTTAATTCTGATTTTTCTTTATCTGTTATTGGTGATTTCTTTAAGTAAGATGTTATTTTCCATCCCTGTATTTTTATATTATTATCATGAAAAAATGTCTCTATCACTTTTAGTGATTTACCTCTTAATTTCAAAAGCACAATACTTTTTCTGTATTCATCACAAACACTTTTATTTTCACTTTTTAATGCGATAGCCTTGTTGAATATTTCCTCTGAGTTTACTAAATTATTCATCTTATATCCTTTTCTTTTTTTTAAATATTTTGGCTTTAATTAATAATGTAATAAATATACCTGAAATTAAAGGAAATAACATTGTTGTAATTGTGAATATATAAAAAGTCAAACTAAATTTATTAGCAATAATTAATATAAGAGGTTGCATATATATTCCGCAAAATATACCCAAGAATAATCCAATAATAAGTATATATAATATATTTAGGCTACTTGTTTTATATGTAGAAATATTTTCACTAATTACTTTGCTAATAAATCCTGCCTTTTTCTTATCTAACTCTTCATACATCTCATTATATTTTGGTATGAGATTCTTTAGACTGCTATTTTGAACTTTATCAACTATATGATTAGTTTCAACAATATATTTCTCAATTAAATCATCATTTATTTCTAAATATGAAGTTTTCATGTATTCAATAGTTTTATTAATTTTTTCGAGTTGATTAAAAATATTTTTCTCAGAACTTGGTTTATCATTTTTGATATATGAATCATCGTTTTCTACTAAAAAATAAAATAATGAATCTGTATTAGATATTTTGAATTGAGAAGCTAATTTTATTGATAGCTCTAGTTTTTCTTTAATATATTTATTGTTATATTTAGAAATATATTCTGTTAGTTTATGCGCATTTATTTTAACATCACTAATAATACTATCATTAATAATACTTTTAGAAGATTTGCATTTTTTTAAGTGATTTAATAAATATTCTTTATTTGATTTAATTGTTTCGTTATTATTTATTGAATTCTCTAAAAGTGTTAAAGCCGTTTCAATGTCTTTAATATTGTACTTTTTTTTCAATAAATCTATTTCTTTATTACCAATATTTAATAAAGTTGCTTTAATTGAAATATTATCCATTGCTATTCTTCTCTATTAATTTCATAATGTTGTTTATTTCTTCATTAGTAATAGGCTTTTTATTTAAGTATTTCCATAATGCAGTATAACTTGTTTTAACACCACGTTTTATTAGAAAATTTAACATATCTTTTTTATTAGTTCTTTTAATATGTAAAGCTACTAATGTATTCCTATATTCGTCAATACATGACTTTGATGTCGTCTTATATTTAAATGCAGCTTCTTTAAATAACTCCATTGGATCAGGTTTATTATTCATATTTGTCTTCTATTTCAAATAATTTATAATATTAATTAATATTTAACAATGTTATATTAGGTGTTATATTACATGTTTAACATACTATATCAATAGTTATTATAAATATATTTGTTGTTATTTAAGTGATTTTTTTAATCTTATTTTCTAATAAGAGTATTGCGTCTGTCTATTGAAGTATGAGATAGACATGATATTATACTCTATTACATCAATATATAAGGGTTTAATATGTTTACTATGGCTAAAATTAAGGATAGAAGTACTATATCTGGTATGGGTAAAAATAGTAATTATTTAGATGTACATCTAATACATAATGATTACTATTCTGAAAAAGATACAGTTGAAGGAGAATGGTATGGAAATCTAGTAGAAAATTTTGGTCTTGAAGAAAAAACTATAAAACAAGGTGATAAATCATTTGAACTTTTAAGGAAAAATATAAATCCATTGACAAAAGAAAAGCTCACACCCCGGAACAGAGAGGGAGGAATTAGATATTTTGATTTTCAATGCTCTGCTCAAAAAAGTGTTTCAATTATGGCAAATGTTCTTGGAGATAAGAGACTTATTGAAGCTCATAGAAATGCATTTTTTACTGCAATGATAGAATTTGAAAAATTTGCAGCATGCCGAGATAATTCAACTTTTGGTACAATAAAAGAACCGTTAAGTACTGGCAATATAATTGCATCTGTATTTCATCACGATACATCTAGAGCACTAGATCCGCAATTACATACTCATTGTGTAGTAGCTAATGTAACTTACGATCCAATTTCAAAAAAGTATGTTGCATTAGAAACATGTAATATTGTAAAAGCAATAAGACACTTAGGTAAAGTTTATCAAAACCAATTAGCTATTAATGTTAAAAAATGTGGATATGATATTGATTATAAATACGATAATAAAGGTAATATTGAGGGATTTGATATCAAAGGATTTTCAGAGGAACTACTAAAACGATATTCTAAAAGGCGACAAGATATCGAAAAAGAAATAGATAAATTTGAAGAACAAAAAGGCAGAAAACCAACATCATCAGAAATTCATATTATAACCAAATTGACCCGAGATAAAAAACTTACAGATACAACAAAAGAGAAATTAAAAACTTTCCAACTTAATCAACTTAATGTTGCTGAACTTAACCATTTAAGTAAAATTAAATCAAATGCTTTTAACAAAAATCCAAAAATTGATTTAATAAAAAATAATACAGAAATTATCAATTATTCAATTGGGAATCTTTTTCAAAGAAAAAGTGTGATCAATAAACATGAACTAATTGCTGAAGCATTAAGTCAAGGACTAGGTGAAATTGATTTAACAAAATTAATTCAAGATATCGACAATCACAATGAAATAGTGAATTTAAAAGATAATACAACTAATCCTTACTTAAATAAAATAACAACTGTTTCAGGATTAATTATTGAAAAATATTGCATTGATAAAATTAACTATAATGAAAATATATATAACCCAATTAATAAAAACTATAAACCTTTTACTGATCCAAAAAGTATACATAAAGAGAAATTTGAAAATTTTAATTTTGCTAATCATAGAAAAGTTATAAAAGAAATACTTTCTTCAAAAAGTAAGTATCACGTTATACAAGGTGTCGCCGGAGCAGGTAAAACTACAGCTATGGAAGAATTACAAAAAGGACTTGTTAGTGGTGGTCAAAAAAATATCTATTATGTCGCACCAACTAGATCTGCAGTCAAAGCAATATTTGAAAAAGTAACACCAGACACTATGACTCTTCAAAAATTTTTCATAGATTATAATAATCAAAAGCTAAACATAAAAGATGGCTATCTTGTCATTGACGAATCAAGTCTTAAATCAAACATCAATGGTGCACAGGTTCTTGATATAGCTGAAAAAAATAATATGAGAATTCTATTTGTTGGTGATATAAGACAACATAAGGCTGTTGATGCTGGTGACTTCCTCAGAATAATTCAAGAGCACTCAAATATTAAAGTAACAACACTTGATAATATTGTAAGACAAAAAGGAAAATATAAAAAAGCAGTTAGCCTGATGTCTAATAATCAACACCAAGAGGGGCTTGATATACTCGACAAGGATTTAGGCTGGGTTTCAGAATCACAAGGCAAATACTTGAGTGATGCTGCTGAGCAATATTTATCATTTACAAATGATGGGAAAAATTTAAATAATTGTTTAGGTTCTGCACCAACTCATAAAGAATGTGATAAAGTAACTGAATTAATTAGAAATAAATTGAAAGAAAATAATATACTACAAGAAAAACTTCTAGATAAAGAAATATTTATTACACATAACTGGACAAGGACACAGAAGACCAATATTCAAAACTACCATAAAAATATGAAGATACATATAAATATTAATAAACAAAATTTTAAACAGAATGAAATAGTAACAATTGAGAAAATTGAAAATAATAAAATATATGTAAATAATGAAAGACAGTTACATTTATCAGATTATAAATCTTACGATATTGGAGAAATTCAAAACATAGAAATTGCTAAAGGTGATATAATACAATTTAGAAAAGAGAACAAAAAAAGTAAGATAATAAATGGTGAAATAGTAAAAGTAGATAAAATTGATAGTAATGGAAATATAGTTACTTCAAATAATAAAATAATTGATACAAAATTTAAATGTTTAAAACATGGTTATTTTATGACAAGTCATAAGTCTCAGGGACTTGATAGAGACTATGCAGTGATTGCAGGACAATCACTTAATAAGGACTCATTTTATGTCGGTTCATCAAGAGGGAAAAAAGAATGTAGAATATTTGTACCAGAAAAAGAAAGACTTTCTCATCAATTATCAAGAAATACAGATAGAACCGCAGCATTGGATGTTATTAAAGATGAAAAAGAAAATAAACATAGGCAAGCTCTAAATAATTTTATAGAATTACGCAAATCATATAAAGATAAAGTAATGGATCAAGGTTCTATCAATAAACTTGACCTATGTAAGTTTATTAATAAATATAACAATCGTCATAAGAATAAATCAAACTCAATTCATATGTCGGATCAGTTATATCCAGGAGTACATAAATCGAAAACTCCAAATAGAGATAAAGGTATAGACTACAGTTTTTAGGTTTTTATAACAATAAACCAATTACGAACAAACCAAAACCTACATAAGATGGATTAGTTAAGACAAAATCTGACACATACTTGAAAAAGTAGGTTACTCCCAAGACGTTGTATTAATTTCTCTAAAAAATGTCTCTTTCTCTCATTGAATACTCCTTATGACCAATTTCAAATTTACTTTATTTAATCTATAAGACATTTAGATCTTTCTAAAAACTACTTACAGATTCATTTATTTCTGCTATAGTTTCCTGAACTTCAGCAGTTTTGCCAAGAACAGTATTAGCCATACCTACACCGGTTCCAACAGCATTAACAGCAAAGCCAAAACCTGTAGCAGCTCCATTTACTGTTTTATCCCACCATGAAATATTATTTTCATACTGATCATTTACATTTACAGCAACACAGCTTTTTAAAACATTTGAAACTGTACTTAGAGCTCCACTGTTTGTATTAATATCTGTTAAATAAATATTAGGAACTCTTGAGACTACAGGCTTGGTTGAATAATAATATGTCCTTAATCTGATATTTCTTAAAAATAATTCTTTTATACTGCAGCTGCCATTGCCTCGTAGCGTAGAGTCCTTTTTAAAGTAGGCATTCACATTATTAATAATTGTATTAATATTATTGCCACTATTTAAGTAAATAGATGTAACTGCTATTTCATCAGCTGAAACAATATTAACCACTTTTTTCTCTGTAAAAAAACTCCAAGGATTTATATTGATCTCAAGTTTTTTGAAATCTACAGCTTTAACATAATCAAAGTCAGATGATGAGTAAATCGTCAGATCATTAAACATGAGATCACCGGTAAAAAGGCTTAACCATGAAACATCCGCAGTTACCTTTGTTCCTGTAATATCAGAAAGATAATACTCTGCATAATAGCTTGGACCATAATATATTCCTAATATAAGCAAAATAGGTAAAATTATCATTCTCCTAAAAAGTAACCTAAATAATAAAAACATAAATAACTCCTATTTCTGGAACGTAATCAATCCCATTTTTTCCAGCCTCTTCTTTATAGATAGAGTGCTGCGATGATGAGCTTTGGCCAAGTCATTAACATCTTTGCCACTTTCAAAGTTCCTTTTTAACTCTTCCTCTTCATTCGCTAACCATTTCTCTCCCTGCTTTAAAGGTCTTTTTTTCCTTTTCTTCTCCTCTTCTTTTATTTTCTGCAATTTTGTCCCAAGCATATTAAAAGCTGTATTTAAAGCCCGAATAACCTCTGGCTGATTAAATACTGATTCATTTGGCAGTTTTTGCAAAGTTTTTGGATCTACCCCTTCTGCCAGGCATCCTATTATTTCAAATGTTCTATTTATTTCCATGACATTTCACCTTATTTACATATTGTTTATATATGTTTTTATATAAAACCTTAGAAGTCTCATAATCACCCTCAAACTTGAAGGTAGGATTTTTATATATTTTAATTATTTGTCATATTTTATGAAAATTTATTCTTCAGTTTTTTTATGTTATTATTTGTATGATTTTTGACCAAAGAAGAATTCCATAACTCTTTAGTTAAAAGAACCTGAACACTATCAGCTATAATAACTGGCTTAGGATCATCAGAATAATCAGATCCATAATGCCCCTTAATTAAGATTAAATCTCCAATAGAGACCTTGTCATAAACTTCTTCAGCAACTTTTTCCCATGCTTTAATTTCAAGCCACAATCTTTTTCCCCCGAAATCTTTTGCTATTGAAAAATTAGCAACCTGTTTCCCGTTCATTGTTATTCCAGGATCTATTCTCCCAACATTGCCAGTTTGAATAATAATATTCATGCTATCCATTTTTAAAATCTCCTTATATCAATTCATCAATATCATACATTTTAATACACTTATATTCAAATACTTATAAATCATAACGCTCTTGCTTTACTTAAACCAAAAAATAAACGGTATATTTTATAGTTTCAATACAATAAAACTCTCCTTATTTTTGTTTTTCCCAATCAAAAACCTATTATTCATACATAAACCTAAAATTTTATATTCATATTTTTTCCCTTTCTTTTCAAATAGTCTTTTATTAAATTTTGAAATTTCCTTTATATTTATAAAACTCTATATCACTCTAACGATTAAGAATATAATCAACTGCTTTTTCAGCTTTGGCAGCTGCATAAACAATCATTCTTTTATCACTTTTAAGAACAGTTAACCAATCCTGTATATAAGCAGCTCTATTTTCTATGTTTATATTTTCACCTGTTTCAGCCATTAAAAAGCTTGCCGAAAGTTCTGCTGTCAGTTCTTCTTTAGCGTAATCCTTAGAGCCAAAACTTAAATTAGAATAATCTGCATTAAGTCTGTTTAACCTACTAAAATGACCAGTTGAATGAGCCATTTCATGAAATAAACTGGAATAATAATGAGTTGAATTTTTAAAATATTCTTTTTTGGCTAATCTGATTGTATCAGTTGAGGGGATATAAACTAAATCGCTTGTGCTTTCTTCAAACTTAGGAGCATTTTTGAAATTTTTAATTATTCTTTCTGCTGATTTAATTTCAATAAAATTAGTTTTTTCATGTCTTGTCTTTGCCAGATATTTTTCAGGAATATTTTCAATATCATCAATACTGAATACATTGTAATACTTTAAAAAATAGTATATATGCTCGTGTTCATCCCCTGTTTCTTCATTTTTTTCAGTTTTTCTTGAAATATTCCAGTAAACAATAGGTAAACTTTTTGCTCCTTTTTTTATGCTTGCTCCAATATTTTTAGCTTGTTTAAATGTCATAGAATAAGGGATTTCAAAAAGAGAAAGTAATAAATGATTAATCCCTTTATATATATTACCTGTTATTAAATTCTGAGGTCTACAATTATTTATAAGTGGATGTTCCCATGCAATTTGACCATGTTCCATTTTTTCTATTATTAAGTCAGTTACCTTTTGGTAAATGTCTTTATTAGATTTTATCTTTGGGTGATGAGGGTGGTTTTCCTTTTTTTTAGAGTTTGCCGTAATTGTTTCATTCTGAGTTGATACTGATGTGTTTAAGTTTTTCATTTTATGCAATCCTTTTTTTTAAAGACTTTTTCCCTGGT
>DASCNA010000209.1:0-24849 GCA_036011305.1 Victivallales bacterium | reverse complement strand
TAATTTATTTATAAAAATAAATAAGAGATAGAAATTAGTTTAAAGTATTTTATATTAATATAGTTTGGGAATTGATAATATTATTAATTATTTTAGGGATAGTAATGAATATGACATCATTAGAAAGAACAATAAATTTTATTGAGAATCGCAAAGTTGATAGACCTCCGTTTCATCCGATTATTATGCGGTTTGCTGCAAAATATTCTAATGCTAAATACAAAGATTTCTGCTTAGACTACAGAGTGAAAACCAAAGCTATGCTGAAATGTGCAAAAGATTTTTCAATTGACTGGTTAACTGTTATGTCTGATCCTTATGCCGAAGCAGAAGCATATGGTGTAAAATTTGAATATCCCGAAAACAATCTGCCTGAACCTATAGAACCTTTATTTACCGATGTTGCTGATATAAATAGAATTGGAAAAATTAATGCTCTTGAAAACCCGAGAATGGTTAACAGAATCAATGAAATTAAAGAATATGTTAACCTGACAGGAAATGAATATTTTATAGTTGGATGGGTTGAGGGGCCAATGGCCGAATATGCTGATATAAGAGGATTCGGCGATGCCTGTATAGATTTGTTTGATGCTCCTGAAAAAATAGCTGAAGCCAGCGAAATTATGACAGAAAATGCTATTGATTTTATTACTCATCAGGTAAAAGCCGGAGCTCACTGCATTGGTATCGGTGAAGCTGCTTGTTCTCAGATTGGACCTGCCTTATACAAAGAACTTTTTTTTGAAAAAGATAAGGCACTGGTCGACCATATTCATTCTTTGGGGGCCTATGCCAAGCTTCATATCTGCGGAAATACATCTTCAATACTTCCTGATATGATCAAAACAGGTGCTGATATAGTGGATATAGATCATTTAGTAGGATCCATGAGACCTTTTGCAAATCTACTGGGAGAAAAGCAGGTGTTTAGCGGAAGCAGTGATCCAGTATCAGTTATACAGGACGGTGATGCTAAATCTATTGAAGAGAGTGTAGTTGCATGTTATGATGAAACTAATGGAAGATGCATTGTTTCTGCAGGATGTGAGGTGACTCCCGGAACTTCAATAGATAACTTTAGAGCTTATGAAAATTCTATTTTAAAATTAAAGAGATAATTTATTTAATTGTTAATTATTAATTTGGAGAAATGTGGTTATGAATGAAAAACTTGCTGAAGCTATAACAAAAGGTGATAGAAATTCTGTTCAGTCAATTGTTAATGAAAGTTTAACAAATGGAGAAAAAGCAGAATCTATTTTAAATGATTCAATGGTCACAGCAATGCGTGAAATAGGAGAAAAATTTTCAAGAAATGAAATTTATGTTCCAGAAATGTTAATAGCAGCACGTGCAATGCAGAGCGGTCTTGATATATTGGAAGAAGCTTTAGTTGCCAGTGGACATAAAACTCTCGGTAAAGTAGCTATTGGTACAGTAAAAGGCGATTTGCACGATATCGGTAAAAACCTTGTTGCAATAATGCTGAAAGGTGCCGGTTATGAAGTAAACGATTTAGGTGTAAACTGTGATATTACAAAATATGAAAAAGCCGTGGATGACGGTGCGCAAATTGTTTTATGCAGTGCCTTGTTGACAACTACAATGCCATACATGAAAACTGTTGTTGACCATTTTAAAGATAATGAAAATGTGAAAGTAGTAATTGGCGGTGCTCCTGTAACTCAGGATTATGCAGATTCCATTTCTGCTGACGGTTATGGTTCAGATGCCTATAATGCTGTTGTTGCTATTGATCAGATGCTTTCAGCTTAATAATTCAATCAACATATAATTTTTTGAGGCTTTTCTTTTCAGAAAAGCCTTTTTTAATTGTTAGTAAAATAAATATCTCCATAATAAGATATCTCTTTAGTTTGTGTATTATCGGTATCTGTCATTATCCCAATGGCATTAATATTTTTGCAGTCAATATTAAAGTATTTTTTAAAATCTTTATAGACGTTACGTTTTTCAATGTACCATTTTGAAATTTCATCTTTTGAAGATCTAAGTGATATCATCTGTACATTTTTTGGTTCATATGGATTTTTCCAGCTTTTATCATCGGTTGATCTACTTGACCATACATAACATATCGATATTGTTTTCCAAAAGAACCATCGGTTTGCAATAACAACATAAATTCTGGCTGCAAAATCATCATTCAATTTTTTTTCTTCTTTAAAATCACGAAGTTTTTTTGTGATCATCCAGCTCCAGTTGAGATATTTGAATTGACAAATATTAACACTGGTATCTTTGATCAATCCTGAAGCACCGTTTTTGCTGTCAGCTTCCAGAACTTTTTTATTATCCATTTCAGTTATTTTATAAGAAGTTTTACGATCAAATACTTTTGAATACCATCCTTTTAAGCTTCCTTTTGAGAAATTTCCCACATAAATTTTTTGTGTTTGACCGGCGTATATGTTGATGAAGAAAATGAAAAGTGCTATTGTAATTGTAAATTTAAACAATTTTGTCAACTCCTAATTCAGGAATATGTCAGGTTATTAAAATATTGATTATATTTCATTTTATATAAAGTTAAAAACTAAGTCAACTATTGATATCTAATAAGGAACTTGAAATTATGAGCATCACTACACTTAATCCATATACAGAAGAAGTAATCAATACTTATGATGAATTTACATTTGAAAAAGTAAATAATATAATTATCAATGCCCACCATGCTTTTTTATCATGGAAATTTAGACCTGTGTCTGAAAGAATTAAGCTTGTTGGAAAGCTCTCATATCTCCTTGTTGAAAAACAGGATGAACTTGCTGAAATAATGACAACAGAAATGGGAAAACCAATTACTGTTTCTAGAGGTGAAGTCATAAAGTGTGCAAATTTATGCAGATTTTATATGGAGAATGGTCACGATTATACAAAAACTGATCATGTTAAAACCAATATTCCTAACAGCCGGATTATCTACGAACCGTTAGGTGTCATTTTAGCTATTATGCCGTGGAATTTTCCATTCTGGCAGGTCTTCAGATTTGCTGTACCTACACTCATTGCAGGTAACACTGCTCTCTTAAAACATTCACCAAATACTACAGGATGTTCTCTAGCCATAGAAAAACTATTTATAGAGGCTGGGTTTCCCGTAGGTACATTTAGTTCACTTATTATTGATATAGATAAAGTGCCGGGTATTATTGAATCTCCTTTTGTTAAAGGTGTGACTTTAACTGGAAGTAACAGAGCCGGAAAAGCTGTTGGTGCAAAGGCTGGTGAGATGATAAAAAAAACAGTACTTGAACTTGGAGGGAGTGATCCTTATATCATATTGGAAGATGCAGATCTTGAACTTGCTGCAAAAACATGTGTAAAAAGCAGGATGTTGAATTCTGGACAGACATGTATTTCTGCTAAAAGATTAATTGTAGTAGAAAAAGTGGCTGAAGCTTTTGAGAAGCAGTTGATACAGGAGATGAAAAGAATAGAATTTGGAGATCCTATGAATCCAAATGAAAAATATGGGCCTATGGCAAGAATAGATCTTAAAGATAATGTACTTAGACAATTTGAAGAGAGTGTGAAAATGGGTGCAGAATGTATATTTAAAGGAGATATACCACATGGGAAAGGATATTTTTTTCCTGCTGCTGTTCTCAAAAATATTAAACCGGGAATGCCGGCTTACGATGAGGAGCTATTTGGCCCGATTGCCACATTATTAGTTGTAAAAGATGAAGAGCAGGCTATTGAGGAAGCCAATAATACGATATTTGGTTTGGGGGCAGGTATTTTTACAGAAGATGTTGAACATGGTCTTGAAATTGCTTCTAATAGAATCAACGCAGGAACTTGTGTTGTAAACGATCTTGTAATGTCCATGCCTGAACTTCCATTCGGTGGAATTAACCAGAGCGGTTATGGACGAGAGCTTAGTTTTTACGGAATGAGAGAATTTGTAAATATAAAAACTGTTTATTCAAAATGAATTTATAAGCAGATAGCCCAACTAATTTCAGTAGATAATAAAATTTCCATGTTTCTGACTATTAATCAGTTAATGTATTTGTAATGTTTTGAATTATAATTACATTGTAAGTTATTAAATAAGGTGGGTGGTTAGATTATAATTATACTTATATCATATTTTGGGAGAGATAATGGTTCGTTTTAATAGTAAAGTAAAAATTATTCTTACGTTTATCAGTATTGGGATGATGACCAGCGGTTTGTCTGTTTTTGTTATGCAGGCGGTAAACTATTATCATGTAACTCACAGTGCTGCCGGCACATTAGAAAGTTACATGAGTTTTGCAAAGATAATAGTGTCGTTTTTTCTGTTTTCATTACTGCTTAAAATGGGATTTAGGAAGTCAATATTAATTGTCTATGCTGTTTTGGTTTTATTCTGTATATTCTTGCCCTTCAGTGATTCCATCTGGTCCATTAGGTTATTCCTGGTTCTCATTGGTATATGCTTTGTCGCAGTCAAAATAGTTGCTTACAGTTCTGTTGCATTAATTACTAAAAATGAGAAAGAGCATGCAAGTTTTATTAATTTAATGGAGGCTATTTATACTGTTGGTTCATTTGGCGGTATGTGGGTATATTCATTTTTTATTAAGCTTTTTCCAAGTCACTGGACTTATGTTTTCTGGTTTTTCTGTTTTACTTGTGCTTTCGTATTTATTATTTGGTCTATCAGTCCTTTTGATGAATCCAAATTGGAAAAGCAGGAGAAAAAATCATTTCTTGAACAATATAAAGGCGTTAGTATAATTATAGAAGCTGTTTTTATCCTGTTTGTTCTGCTCATGCTTTCACAAACTATGCTTGAAGTAGGCATTGGTTCATGGTTACCGAGTTTTAATAATGAAATCTTAGGAATACCTAGTTTTTTAAGTGTACAGATAGCAAGTTTTCTTGTAATTGGTATTGCTATTGGAAGATTTATTGGCGTGTTTGTAGTCAAATACATAAAATGGTATAAGATGATTTTTATAAATTTTTCATTAGGGTTAATTTTAATATTAATAATTTTATTGAATATTCATCACGGAATAGGTCAAAATGCACGCAATATATTTGAAGTACCGATAATAGCGTATGGAATTCCACTTTTAGGTGTATTAATTGGTCCTGTTTATCCAACTCTTGTGTCAACAATTCTTTCAAGTAGACCCAGCAATCAGCATGCATTATTGATTAGTATAATTATGGTTTTCGGACCTATTTGTGACAGTTTTTCTTCTAAGCTGATTGGAATATTATTTGGTAAAGTGGGAGGTATTGAGACATTCCTTTTTGTAGGCGTAACTGCAATAGTTGTTATGTTGATTTTTATCTATCCTTATCAACTGCTGCTTTTGAAATCCCGTGATAGAAAGAAAAAACTAGAAGCAATGGAATGAGAGTAATTTTATATTGGAGATTTTTAAAATGTCAGAATTCAAAATTATAGATTCACATACACATTTTTTAGTTAAAGGTACAGATATTATCAGTGTCAAAGAAAGGTATGTAGATTCATTTGGAGAAAGAAAATGGAATATACTTCAGGATAAAAATAGATATATCCAGAAAAGATGGAGCAAAGCATTTAATTTTCCAAACCCGAATCCTGTTGAAGATACAATTGAAGAAACGGCTTCTAAATGGCTTTTGGAATTAGAAAAAAATAATATAGAAAAAATTGTTTTTGCAACTGCCGGCAATCAGGCCACCAGTAATGAGAACATGAAGAGAATAGTATCAATAGCTCCTGATAAATTTGTCGGTTATGCATTTATGAATATTTTTGCAGAAAACGCCGCTGGTGAATTAGATAAAGCACTCACAGAATATGGTCTAAAAGGGTTGAAAATCTTAGCTCCGGATTTAGAAAAAAAATTAGATGATAAATCTTTGTATCCTTTATGGGAAGTTGCTGAGAAGCATAAAGTTCCGGTTTTAATACATTTCGGTATATTAGGTGGTGCCGGAGGAATAGCTAAGCATGAAAATATTTCCCCAATAATTTTACATGATATAGCAAGAGCATTTCCTGAAGTTCCTTTTATTGTTCCTCATTTTGGATGCGGGCAGACAAAAGATTTACTACAGGTTGCCTGGGTATGTCCTAATATTTATATTGACACATCGGGAAGTAATCAGTGGGTAAATTGGATGCCTTACAAATTGACCGTAAAAGATCTCTTTAAAAAATTCTATGAAACTGTAGGACCGCAGCGTATTTTATTCGGAACAGATTCTATGTGGTTCCCAAGAGGTTTTGTAAGAAGATACTATGAAGACCAGTTAAGAGACTGTGTAGAAATAGGTATGACTGATGATGAAATTAAGATGATCTTCAATACAAATATTAGAAATTTATTAAATATATAATTACAGATACAGTTAAGCGAAAATGAAAAGACAGGAAATTTTAGATTTATTGTATATCGATCTTGTAAGTACAATGGGATGTACAGATGTAGGCGCAATTGGTTTTGCAGCTGCAAAGGCAGGCTCTTTATTAAAAGATGAGTTGAAAGAAATAAAGCTGCATTTAAGTGATTTGCTTTACAAAAATTCACTTAGAGTCGGTATTCCTGGGACTTATAATTCAGGTGTTAAAAAGGCAGTATTATTAGGATATCTGCTAAAGAATCCTGAAAAAAAACTGGCTGTATTTCAGGATGCTTCAAAAAAAGAGTTAAAAGAGCTTGTTAAATTGGAGGAAAATATACCGTTTAATATCTCTTATGAAAAAAAAGATGATCCTCTTTATATTGATTTAACTCTTTCCTCTGAACAATCTGAAGTTAGAGTATTAATGCTTTATAGTTACGATAATATTGATTCAGTTTATGTGGATAATAAGCTGATATATAAAAATGAACATTCCGTATCTTCAAATAGGAACTCAGGTACACAGTTACCGACAATTGATGAAATATATAATTTTGTTCTAGCAGAAGATGAGACTTTGGATAAATTGGTTTATTATGCTGAAATTAATTACCAGACAGCACTGCTTGAGTTAAAGGCCAAAGATATTGAATTGCCTGATATAACACCCGAAAATATTCATAATGGAGCACCATTTGTCCGAAAATATATTTTGAATGCTTGTAACTTAAGAATGAAAGGCGCTGCTGTTCCAGTAGTAGGTGTCGCAGGAAGCGGAAATTTGGGGATAACTGATTTAACTGCGGTATATATTTTGGGTAAAATGTTGAATGCAGAACCTTTAAAAATTAAAAGAAGTTTAGCTTTAGCTGTTTTGATAAGCACATATATAAAAAGAAAAATGACGCTTCTTACTACTATTTGCGGTAGTGCTTTAGCAGGAGGATCTGGAACAAGCGCAGCTACGGCTTTTCTGTGCGATGGCAATATTGAACAAATAAAAAGTGCGGTTAATATGCTGATTGCTGCTAATGCAGGAACACTTTGTGACGGGGCAAAACAGAGCTGTGCTTTTAAATTGGCTTTCTCAGCAGAGAATGGTGTAGTAGTTGGAAAAATGGCGTTGGATGGCGAAAAGTTTCAATCTGAAAACGGTATCAATAAGGTAAATGTAGAAGATACTATTCAGAATATAGCTGATATTAATAATTATGCTCTGGAAACAGCCCGGGATAAAATATTGGAAATAATATAATAATGGTTAATTATTGATTGTGAATTGTTAATGAATTTTAAAACTTGAATTACTGATTATGTATAATAGTTGTATAGCAAAATATATGTTAGGGAGTTAATGATGTCTAGTTTACAAGAAGAAATAATAAAAAATGATGGAATTGAGTTTCCTGGAAAATCGTTTGCTAAAAATGTATTAAAACCGATTTTTGAAATACAGAAAGAACATTACTTAAAACATTTTATTGATATAACTAAAGCGCATGTTATTATGCTCGAAGAACAGGGGATATTGTCTGGTAGTGAAAAAATATCAATATTTAATGGTTTGAAAGAAATTGAGAAGAAAGATTTAGATTCAATTCAGTATAACCCAAAAATCGAAGACCTTTTTTTCAATATAGAAAAAATGCTGGAAGAATTGATAGGAAAAGACCTGGCTGGGAAAATACATACTGCAAGAAGCAGAAATGATATATGCATCGCTGAATTCAGACTTCGATTAAGAGAAAAAGTAATAGAATTATTTGGCTATCTTAATGAACTTAGAGAACTGTTCCTTGTACTAATTGAAGAAAATATTGAGACTATTATTCCTGCCTATACTCATACACAGCCCGCTCAACCAACTACACTTGCACACTATTTACTCTCATTTTATGATAGTTTGACAAGAGATCATAATAGATTTGAAAAAGCCTATTCTGCCATTAACAGAAGCCCGCTGGGAGCTGTTGCTATTACTACTACAGGATTTAATATTTCCAGAGAAAGAGTGTGCGAACTACTCTGTTTTGATGAACTTGTAGAAAATTCATATGACTGTATTGCAGGGGCTGATTATATGACTGAGCTTGCCTCAGTCTTAATGATTTTAAATACTAACTTATCAAAATTCATAAAAGATACTCTTGATCAATGCACAAATGAATTTAACGGTTTTTACCTGGCTGATCCTTATGTACAGATCAGCAGTATTATGCCGCAGAAACGAAATCCGTCTTCATTGGAACATTGTAGACCAATAATTGGAAAAGCAATTGGTGAGGCTAAAATTGTATTTGATGTTCAGTATAACTCCCCTTACGGTGATATTGTTGATTCAGAGGAGGAACTGCAGGAACATATTTACAGCTCTATTAATTTTACAATCCGTGCTCTTGACGTTATTAAAAATGTCTTTGCATCATTAAAAATAAATAAGGAATTACTGTTTGAACGCTGTACTAAAAACTTTATTACAGTGACAGAACTTGCTGATACTTTAGTTAGAGAATACGGTTTGTCATTTAGAAAAAGTCATCATATTACCAGTCAGATTGTAAAATATTTACATAGAAATAATCTGACTTCAGATGTTATTACTTCAGAAATAATTAAACCGATTCTAGAAAAAAATGTAGATTTTGACATTGATATAAGCGATGAGACAGTAAGAAAGGCACTTGATCCGAGAAATTTTGTAAATAAAAGAAACATTATTGGAGGTCCTGCACCTGTAGAAACAAGAAGAATGTTAAAAAATAGAATTTCTGCTTTTAAACAGGATGTAGAATGTTTGAAATCTAAAGAAAACAGAATCAAACAGGTAGATGCAAATTTAAAAATTTAACCATTATATTGATAACAACAATCAACATACAACTATTAACCAATAACTAAGAACTTAATTAAACAATGATTATCGATATAAAAAATATTCACAACGGTAAAGTTTTCAAAATAAAGGATAAAAATAAAGCTGATATATTCCATTTACTGTGTACTGATAATAATATTTCCAGGAAATCAGTTGGCCGTATTTTGAACATCCGCCCAGCCACTACCTCGAACCTAGTACAGGAATTGGTTGATGATAAACTGGTTGTCGAATCAGATAAAATGAATTCTAAGGGAAGAGGAAGACCGGAAAAAAGCCTGACAGTAAATTACGATATATTTTTATGTATTGCAGTTTATGTTGATTCATATAATCTTAAAGGTGTACTTCTTAACTTTAATGAAGAAATACTTTATTCACATTCAGTTAATATAAGCGAGGATATGGATAATGATTTTTTTATTTCTAAAACAGTCAATCTTATCGAAAATATTCTCAGTTATGTGCCTGAAACATCTGAGCTGATAGGTATCGGTTTTTCATTAACAGGATATCTTGATAAAGATAATAAAATATTGACCTATACTTCCCGCTGGCCTAAGATAAACAATCTCCAACTTGGTATTATTGAAAAAAAATTTGGTTATGAAGTCAGAGTACATCAGGAAGTAAACACACTTCTAAAATATTTCCTTCTTTCTGATAGTAATCTGAAAATTGGCGGAACTGCTATTTTGCATTGGGGCTATGGAATTGGAGCAGGGTACTCTATGGAAGGTAATATCCTGTATCCTAGTACAGGTGGAGCACTTGAGATTGGACACCTGCAGTTTATTTACGATAATCCTATAAAATGTAAATGCGGCGCTTACGGCTGCCTTGAAACTGTAGCAGCAGCATGGGCTTTGAAAGATGAGCTGGATATATTATTGCCAAATACTGTGATCAGTGAAAAGGAGTACACTTCCATTATAAGCAGCAATGAGCTTCATCACATACCTGCAGTGAAAAGAGCTATCGAATATATGGCCGTGGCTTTAAATTATATATATACATTATTCGGACCTCAAAGAATCATATTATCAGGACCTTTTTTTAATAATGAAAATATCTTTTCAGATGTGGCTGATAAATTTACAAAAATTATACCAAAACATTGCTGCTCAAATGTTGAGTTAAAGAAAGTTGATTCTATTTTTGGTTGTGAAGTTTTCGGATGTACATATGATTTATTCGAAGAAAAATTGCAAAAGAAAATGACAAGTCAGTATAATTGGAAGTAAATTTTATTTATAAACATACAATTAGATATCATCTAATTGTATGAAATGTTTTAAGTTTTTTACTAGCTTGCCATATAGTGATATGATTTATGATAAGCAGTAGGATTATTATCAGTTGCATGAGTGACTGTATATATTGCTCCTGCTGCAACTATTATAACAGCAGCTATTGCGGTGGTTCCATAAATAACTTTTTGAAAGTTTTTCATAACCTGTTCCTTATATTCTTATGTGACATGTTTTTGTTAACTGTACATTATGATGTAACATTAAAGAATTACTTTTTTCATCCTAAGATGTATTAAACTGGCATCTTATTTTTACTAATATGATGAGTAGGATTTTCTGATGTTACATTACTATTTGTCGGTGGGTTCATCAAAACAGTCAAGCCCACTACTATTGCTATTGTAATTAATATTGCCGGCATAAATTTATTTAAAATTTTCATTTTTATTATCCTATATTTATTAAACACAGTTATTTCGTACTGTTAATTAAAGTTTGATATTTGAATTCTTTCACGATTTTCTGTTTCAAAAAGCATTTAAGATACATTTAGAATTATTCAATACTAAAAAATTGCATATGAATTTGTATAATGTTACAGCAAAGTTGAGAAAATGTAACAAATTTTGTAATATTATAATTCTAAGGATAAAAAAATATAAAAAAATATTCATATCTAACTTTAAAATTAATTAATAACGGTGTATGTAATTAATGACAAATTACTAAATAAATATTAAATGGGGGAGTGACAGTGCGATGGATAACATATTAAAAGAAGTAAGTGAATGTTTTAGAATATATGGTGATTTTATATCTGCTGCCCCCTACGGATCAGGTCATATTAACTGGACATATAAAGTTACTTTCAATCAGGGAGGGAATGACGTTTCGTATATCTTTCAAAGAATAAACAGTAATATTTTTAAAAATCCACGTTCTTTAATGGACAATATATCAAGGGTTCTTGAACATCAGAAAAAAAAGATGAAAGGTGTCTCTGACATTTCCCGCAGATCTATGACATTAATTCCTACAACTGATGGAAAAGCTATGCACAAAGATTGCTCGGGTAATTGTTGGCGAGTATATATATTTATCGATAAAGCCAAAACTTATGATATAGTTGAAAATGCTGATTTGGCATTTAATGCTGCAAAGGCTTATGGAAATTTTCAGAAGACCTTAGTTGATATTCCCGGAAAAAGACTTAATGAAACAATAATTGATTTTCATAATACACCAAAACGATTCGACGCTTTGGGAAAAGCTCTGAGTGAAGATATTGGAAACAGAGCTAAAGATGTAAAAAAAGAAATTGATTTTATAATGTCAAAAAAACATTTGGCATCAAAATTAATTGATTTGCATAGAGATGGAAAATTTCCAGAACGAATTTGTCATTATGATACAAAGTTGAACAATGTTTTGATTGATGATAAAACAAAAGAAGGTATCTGTGTAATTGACTTGGACACAATCATGCCGGGGTTTGTCATGTTTGATTTTGGAGACTTGCTTAGAACGGCGACAAGTCCCGTGGCTGAAGATGAAAGAGATCTGTCAAAAATTACAATGCAGATGCATATATTCAAAGCTATGGCGAAAGGATATTTATTATCAGCTAGAGATTTTCTGAATAAATATGAAAAAGAGAATCTGGTTTTTGGGGGGTTGTTAATAACATTGGAAAATGCTGTCAGGTTTTTAATGGATCATTTGCAGATGGATACATATTATAAAATACATAGGGAAGGACATAATTTGGATAGAGCAAGGACACAGATTGCTTTAGTTAAATCAATTGAAAATCAATATGATGAAATGA
Organism: Victivallales bacterium; assembly: GCA_036011305.1. Taxonomy (GTDB): domain Bacteria; phylum Verrucomicrobiota; class Lentisphaeria; order Victivallales; family GWF2-38-69; genus DASCNA01. The sequence continues at coordinate 12,524 of DASCNA010000209.1, read as the reverse complement.
ATAAGTTCATCTCAGAATTATGATTTCAGATATATTTCAATCTATATTAATATTAGGAATGCAAAAATGAAAATATTAGTTTGCGGTGGTGCTGGTTTTATTGGAAGTCATATTGTTGAGCATTTTCATAATGATGCAGATGTAATCGTTTATGACAGCTTACGAACAGGTTTTGTTGAAAATATAACAAACTTCAATGTTGATTTTATTGAGGATGATATTCGCAATAGAGATGCTGTAAGAAAAGCAATGAAGGGAGTAGATTATGTATTTCTGCTGTCTGCATTGGTAAGTGTTCCTGAATCTATGAAAAATTCTTCTGAGTGTGTAGACATAAATGCCAAAGGTACATTGATTGTTTTAGAGGAAGCTGCCAGAGCAGGAGTTAAAAAATTGTGTTTAAGCAGTACAAGTGCAATTTATGGTGACAATCCTGTTTTTCCTAAAGTAGAAACAATGATGCCTGAACCAAAAAGTCCATATGCTGTTACAAAACTTGATGGAGAATTTTACTGTAATATTTTTACTCAGGAAAAGAAACTGAATACTGCATGTATGAGATATTTTAATGTTTTTGGGCCTAGGCAGGATCCAAAAAGTGCATATGCTGCTGCGATTCCAATATTTACAGCCAATGCAGTGAAAAATAAACCAATATCTGTGTTCGGTGACGGTGAACAGACAAGGGACTTTGTTTATGTAAAAGATGTTGTAGCTGCTAATCTGTTTTTATCTCAGAATGATTCTTCAGGAGTATTTAATGTAGGTTACGGTAGACAGACTACAGTCAACAGTCTGATTGAGAAAATACTCAAACTGACAAATTCTAATTCTATAATAGAATACCTGCCTGAAAGAGCAGGGGATGTAAAACATTCTGTTGCATCAATAGATAAACTCTTATCAAATGATTTTGAATTGAATGACAGATTTGACGAAGGTCTAAAAGTAACAGTAGATTACTTCAAAAATAAGTAATCAGTATATATATCGTTTGGATTATCTTTCAGAGTGATACTTATTTAGTAATAAGTAATTCACACACGATAACTGGAAATGTCCATTGCTGCCAGACAGAGATGTAAGAGTTTTTGGCTAAGAAACAGCAGGCACAACTGTCGTTGTGAACTCTAACTTAACGAAATAATATTTAAAGCTTGCGTCAGAGTTCACGCGCTAGTCGTGAAGTTTTCGTAGGAAGTATATTTAGTATTATGAAAGTAGGCTACTCATACTATCTGCATTTTATGTACAAAACGTACTTGTTTATGCATTATTCTTTAGATTTAATTTGCTAAATATTTTCAAAGATATAGTTTATATCCATTATATGTGGCAGTGTTTTATTTGTGGGGGAATAAAATATGAATCTGATAGTGGAAGATATAATATCTTTAATTCAAAGATTCCCTTTTTACAGATTAGTTAGTTTTTAGGGAGTATATATATGATATCAATATCGGGACTTAATAAAAGTTACGTGGCTAAAGATATAGAAGTACATGCATTGCAGAATGTTGATATTTCTATTAATAAAGGCGAGTTTGTAGCTGTAATGGGAACTTCCGGAAGCGGTAAATCTACATTGATGAATATTCTTGGATGTCTGGATAATAAATACTCAGGTAAGTATATTCTTGATGAAACAAACATTGCCGATTTAAGTGAAGAAGGTCTAGCACATATCAGAAACAAAAAGATCGGTTTTGTTTTTCAATCTTATAATTTACTTCCGAATCTTTCTCTTTTTAAAAATATCGAACTGCCAATGCTGTATGCAAAAGCAGACAAGTTATCCAGAGAAAATAGAGTCAATGAACTCCTGAATATAGTTGGACTCAGCGATAGGGGGAATCATAAACCAAATGAAGCTTCAGGCGGGCAGAAACAGAGAACTGCTATTGCCAGGGCACTTTCTAATAATCCGTCTGTTTTACTTGCCGATGAACCGACCGGTAATCTTGACAGTAAATCGGAGCAGGAAATTATAAATATTTTTAAGAAACTGAATGAGTCAGGTATAACTGTAATCATGGTCACCCATGAACCGTCAGTTGGAGAGCAGGCTAAACGAATAATTAGATTCAAAGACGGCAGTGTTATTTCTGACGGAAAAACGGGGTAATGGGAGATGATCCTCAAGGAAACACTAATTAGCGCATTGGATAACATCCGTCACTCAAAAATGCGTTCATTTTTAACGATGCTTGGAATTATAATCGGCATCAGTGCTGTAATCATTATTTCTTCGATTGGAGCTGGTCAGACATATATGTTTCAAAAAGCCTTTGGGAAGATGGGACAGAATACATTAACGGTCGGAGTTAATCAGAATTATAACGGCGCTACTCCTATTCCTTATAAATTAGCCGGATTATCAACAGAGGATATTAATTTTCTCAAGCAGGATTCTAATATTAAGTATATTTCGCCAACCCAGCTGTTAAAAAATGACTATGATATTGGAATACATATTATAGCTCCTAGACTAAAAGGATATAATAACATTGAATTTAGAGGTGCAGATCCTGATTTTTTTAATATTGTTGGTTTGAATTTTATTCTTGGAAGAAGTTATGGAATCAATTCAAAAACACCGACTGTTGTTATCGGCAGTTCTTTGGCAAAACGACTGTTTAAAACTGAAAATCCTATTGGTAAAAATATTACATTTAAATTTAGTGAATATATACAGGGTATACTTGGTGAATATTCATTCAGAATAGCTGGTGTTGTGAAAAATCCATATGCTTCATTATCGGATACTCAGAATGAAAATAATTTTTTAGTTTATATTCCAGTTAATAAATTCTTAAAAATTACCGGAAAAACAAATATGGATTTGGCCTGGGCCACTATAAAAAACAATGTCAATATTGAAGTTGTTAGGCAGCAGATTATTAGCACATTGTCAAAAATTAAAAATCTTCCTCCTGAAATGTTTCAGGCCAAACCGACTAATGAATGGGCATATAACAAGAATAAGGTAATGGAAAAAGCGAATCTTTTCATTCTCCTGATTGCATCAATAGCTCTTCTAGTAGGAGGTATAGGGATAATGAACATAATGCTTGTCACAGTCTCTGAAAGAACAAAAGAGATAGGGATAAGAAAAGCCATTGGAGCTACAAATGGTAATATACTTTTTCAGTTTCTGATAGAAGCTATAATATTGAGTTTGCTCGGTGGGTTGATAGGTATTGTGCTTGGTTACGGAAGCAGTTTTATCGTATGTGATATTATACATATACCGCCTATTTTAAATTGGTATATAGTAGCTTTATCTGTATGTATATCTATGGCTATAGGAATTGTGTTTGGAATTTTTCCTGCAAAAAAGGCTGCTTTATTGAATCCAATTGATGCTTTGAGGTATGAATAATTATGTTAATCAGAGAGACAGTAAGTAATGCACTGAATAATATAAGAATGTCGAAAATGCGTTCTGCCTTAACTATGCTTGGTGTTATTATTGGTATCAGTGCTGTAATCATTATCGCCTCTATAGGTACCGGTGAATCACATATGTTTAAAAAAGCTTTTGGAAAGATGGGGCAGAAAACACTGATAATTGGTGAAAATAATAATTATACAGGAAAAATACCAATACCGTATGAACTTGCATCTTTTTCTTCTGAAGATATTAACTTTCTGAAGAAAAACCCAAATATACAATACATCTCTCCAATCGAGCAGATCGGAGGTAATTCTATACATATTTTAGAACATAAAATAGATAGAAACAGAGGAATTAAATTTCAAGGTATAGAACCTGATTATCTTAAAATAGTTGGCAGGAGATTAGTAAAAGGCAGATGCTTTCCGATTAATACCAAAATTTATTACACTGTAATAGGTAATTCTCTGGCGGAAAAATTGTTTCGAAATGAAGATCCTTTAGGCAAAATGATTACGTTTAATATAAATAGTCGTTCTAATGGTTATAAGGGCGTATATACATTTAAAGTAATTGGTGTAGTAGAAAATCCTTCAGCTGAATTCGCTAAACTTAGCGGTACTGAAGATATGTCTCAGTATCTTGTTTATATTCCGGCAAATCCTTATTTACAGATTACAGGAAATAAACATCTGGGTTTTGCATATACAACAATTAAAGATAGTGCGAATTTAGATATGGTGAGAGAGCAACTTATAAACAGTGTAGCTAAATTAAAAGATTTACCAGCAGCTATGTTTCAGGCACGGCCAGTTAATATGTGGATATCTGATCAAAGCCAGACTATGGAAAGTGATAATATTTTTCTTATGCTGATAGCATCAATATCACTTTTGGTAGGCGGTATAGGGATTATGAATATTATGCTCGTAACGGTTTCAGAAAGAACAAGAGAAATTGGTATAAGAAAAGCACTTGGTGCAACAAATAATAATATACTGATTCAGTTTTTGATAGAAGCTGTAATTTTAACTTTAATCGGTGGACTTATAGGTATTGTACTTGGTTATGGATGTAGTTTTATAGTAGGAGATATTGTACATATACCGCCGATCTTAAATTGGTCTGTTGTCTTTATATCAGCACTGATTTCCATTGGTGTCGGAATTCTTTTCGGAGTATTTCCTGCCAGAAAAGCAGCACTGTTGAACCCCATAGATGCATTGAGACACGAATAAAATAATTGTTAACGATAAAAAATTTTAAATTTTAATATATTAGGGAGATATTAAAAATGAAAAATAAAAGAAAACCAATTAACATCGCGATATTATTGCTTGTTATTATTTTAGGTGTAATATTCAGTATTGAGTACTTTAGCGGCGGTTCTAAAAAGAAACAGAATATTTACATCGGTATCCAAAATCCAAAAGTCGCAAATATTGAAACAAAAGTTGATTCTCAGGGAAATGTAAAAGCATTTGAACCAATATCTTATTTTACGATAAACTCAATTAAGATTACGAAAACATTTGTCCAGGTCGGAGATAGTGTAAAAAAGAATGATCCTCTTTTTAAAGTAAAAACTTCCGGCGACTACGGTCTTTACAGTACTCTTCGCTCACCTATAGATGGGGTTGTGATTTCAGCTGCAGGGCTTGGTGATACATTTGACTTGGCATCCAAAACTCCTGTTTTCAAAATTACAGATATATCAAAAGTCTTAATAGTATCTCAAATACCTGAAAGCAAAATATCCAAAATTAAAATTGGTGAAAAGGTAAATATTACATCTGATTTTTTTAAAAGAGCTCTATATGGCAAAGTAAACTGGATTTCTTCTGTCGCAAAAACTTTAACAAAAAGCCGTTCCGGTATGCCTTACATTAAAATAAATATAATGGTCAATAATAATAAGCTTGTTTTGAAACCTGGATATAGTGTTAATTTGAAAATTGTTACTGCTTCAGCTAAAAATGCATTGACACTGCCTATAACTACAGTACTTGATATGAATACAAAGCCTTATGTTTATAATATTGATGCCAATAATGTTGTACATAAAAAATATGTTAAAGTCGGTATTATAGGTGCTTATAATGTTCAGGTAAAAGATATAGCTAAATTAATGAAAGTAATAACAGATCCTCCTCAAAATATGAAAGCAGGCGAAAAACTAAATCCAGCATTTATTAAATTCTCAGCTTAGTAACTATATCTTAATATTATGGGTATAATTGGTGAGGTTTACTTTTGATCATGTGCTTCAACATGTTTCAGACAGGCGTTAATTGCGAATAAATTTCCAGTTATAAAATATATTTTCTGAGAATTGGCGGTCAGCATTTGTTTGATAAAGTTTATTTCAGACTAACTAATAATATATTTATTGCTATGATATCTTTGCTAATATATTATTGCCTTGAAATATATTTTGAATTTTAAAAAGGTCTTTTTCAGTTAATGACGGCTTGGATTTTAATTTATATGGTTTTTCCATAAAGTTGTACTTTTCCCGTCCATATTGATGAAATGGCATAAGTTCTATTTTTTTTACTTTATATATTCCTAGTAATTTAATGATTTCTTTAATATTTTCTGGATTATCGGTAAAGTCAGGTATTATCGGTACTCTTACTGTTAATTTTTTCCCTGAAGAAATTGACTGTCTTAAATTTTTTATAACCAGTTCTATATTTCCGTTGCAGGTAGCCTTGAATTTAGATTTGTCAGCGATTTTTACATCAAACATTATATGATCTACAAATTTTATCAATCTTTTATAATTTGACTCAGAGCCTTGTCCTGAAGTTTCAATTGCTGTATGAATTCCAAGCGATTTAATTTTCTTTAATAAAGCAATAGCAAAATCCGTCTGCAGCAATACTTCTCCACCGGAAAGAGTAACTCCGCCACCTGAACTTCTGTAAAATACAGAATCTTTCATAATGAGTTCAATTATTTCTTCTACAGTATATTTTGCCCCTGAAATTTTATACGCACCTGTTGGACAGTTCGTTTCATTTCTGCTGCATTTTATACATCCTATGCATAGGTTTTTATTTATCATTATTTCTGTATGTTTGTTGATAGATTCCGGGTTTGAGCACCAAGGACATTTTAGAGAACAACCTTTGAAAAACACCATAGTTCTGATACCTTCACCATCATGGAGAGAATATCTTTGAATATTAAATATTGTGCCTGTCATAATATCACCAAGACGAATTAATCAATAATAATTATAGGATGTGTGCAGTTCTATTAATGATATCGTTTTGAATTTCAATGCTTAATTCATTAAAGAAAGCACTGTAACCAGCGACTCTTACTACTAAACTGCTGTATTCTTCAGGATGTTTCTGAGCATCTTTCAACATAGTTGAATCAAGTATATTAAACTGAATATGCTGTATTTTAAGCTTTAAAAATGCCATAAGAAAATCTGCAAGCTTTACTTTTCCATTATCACACTGCAAAGTTTGAGGAGTAAATTTGACATTTAATAAACTTCCATTTGTTAGTAAATAATTATCCAGTTTACTTAAAGATTTTAGAACAGCTGTAGGTCCTAGCCTGTCTCGTCCTGTCATTGGAGATAATCCTCCATCTGCCAGTTGCTCTCCGGCTGATCTGCCGTCTGGTGTGGCTCCTACAACTGCACCCAGAGGTACATGAGCTGAAACAGTGTATGATCCAGGAATAAATCTGCCGCCTCTTACATTTTTATATTTTTCTATTTCTTTGCAGTAATATCTTAATATATCAGATCCTATAGAGTCTACTTCATCACAGTCATTTCCATATTTATCGTATTTATTGATTGCGCGTATTTTATTGATTCTTGACTCTTCATCAGGATAATTCTGTTCAAGCTTTTCAATATAATCTTTAAAGTTCAATCTCTTTTCTTCAAAAATCATTTTCTTCAATACATATAGTGAATCGCACAAATTTGATATACCAATTCCCTGTACACCTGAGAAGTTGTATTTAGCTCCCCCTTCATTAATATCCAGCCCTCTATCAATACAACCTTCAATAAAACTTGAAAGCAATGGGGTAGGGGCATATTTTCTGTGCCCTGAATCAACAATATTACTCCCATCAATCATGAGTTTGACGTAATGAGTAATACTATTTTTTATATTCTCTTCTATTAAATCATAACTTATTGAATTATTGTTTTTATGTTTGCTTAAAATACATTCCATAATTTTTACCAGGTTAAGCATGGCAATATCATGCAGCCCGTAGGTTTTTCCAGGGATGGACAATTCAACACATCCAACTACTGAGTAATCTCTAGCATCCTCAAGGCTTACTCCTCTGTTAAGAAATGAAGGTATGATTACTTCGTCGTTGAAAATTTGCGGTATGCCGGTTCCCAGACTTATAACTTCAGTAGCCTTCAGAAGAAAATCTCTTTCAATAAACTCATTTATTCTTACACCAATATTTGGTTGCGGCAACTTTATGTCTGCATAGGCATCCAGACATAGAAACGAAAGTTTATTTACAGCAGATTTACCGCTTTCTGTTAATCCGCCTAACAGCATTGTATATCCTGTAGGAAATCCAGCAAAAAACTTGGCACTGTCACTGCTTCTTATCAGAACTACATCATTTGTTTTTATGTAGACAATTTCCAAAATCTCTTTTAGATAATCTAACTCAATGCCACTTTCTAAATCAGTTTTAAAGTATGGATACATATACTGATCAAACCTACCAAGAGACAGTGAACTTGCATTGGATTCATATTGTAGTATTATGCAGAGAAACCAAAGTAATTGACAGGCTTCATAAAAAGAATTAGGGCGTTTGGAAGCTACATTTTGACATGCTGAACTGATTAGCTCAAATTCATGTTTTCTTACTTTGTCTTCAGTATGTTCTGCATATTCAGATGCTAATTTTGAATATCTTAAAATATGATTTTGTGAAGCTTTGAGGCAGATTAAAGAAGCTCGGAGGAATAAATTATCAGCTTTCTTATCAGATTCATACTCTACTTGATCAATAACCTGCTGCAGACCATTAGTAATTATTTTTTCAAAGTCTGCGATAATGTGTCCCTGTCCTTTATCTGTCTGATTTAAATTTACAATTCTTGATCCCACTGCTTCTTTTATGTCAGGAGTGATTTGAGTAATAATAAAATCCTTTAGGGATTTACCTTTCCAATATGTAAACAGCTGTTCTTTATATATAGTTTTATTTTTTTCTGATATATAAAAGGGATCTTGAGATCTGTTTTCTATACTGTTCAGCTCTTCATTGATCCAATATGGATCCATCTCAGGGGATATAATTCCTGATCTTGGTTTTTCAGTTCTGTTACCAACTATTATTTCGTTATCTCTGATTGATATATTAACATTTTCAAGTATATGAGAAGTAGCCTTGGCCCTTCTTATAATTACAGGTTCTTCTTCAGTTTTTTTATAGCTTTCTGTATAGAGTAGTGCCCTTTCTAGAGAGATTTCCCTTCTTCCTCTGAACATATGTTCAAGTAATTTTATTATTCTTCTTTTCATCATTTGCTTTCCCAATTCTTCCAAAACATAAAAAATTTTACTGAAAATAAATATACAATGTATTATTGATTAGTCAATATTGTTATTGTTTAATATTGTTGTATAGTTGATATATAAGGATATGAAAACAAAATAGCTTTATAAAATTGCGGGTGTGATTATGTTTGCTGAGGAAAGGCTTGATAAAATATTAGAGCAACTTCAGAAGGAAGGAAATGTTTCTGTTAATGAATTGAGTGATAAGTTTGGATTATCAAAAGATGCAATAAGAAAAGATTTACAGAAACTCGAAAAAATAGGAAAGTTGAAGAGAACTTACGGTGGAGCTATTCTTCAGCGTGAAATAGCAAAAAATATAAATATGCTGAATAGGATTAATAAAAATATTGAACCTAAAAAAAAGATTGTTGACAAAGCTTTATTGCTGATTAATAACGGAGAGACAATATTTCTTGATATTTCATCTACAAATATGCTCCTTGCATCTGCTATTGCAGAAAAGGAGCTGAAGATTACAGTCATTACAAATATGCTGGATATAATGAATAAGCTGTCAAATGCAGCACATCTGAAACTTATCGGAGTAGGCGGAGTGTTTAATTGTGCCTTAAACGGATATATAGGTGCTGCGGCAATAGAACAGATAAGAATGTATAGAATGGATAAAGCTTTTATAGGTACTGCTGGAATAAATATAAAGGAGAAAAGCCTTTCAACTTTTGATATTGAAGACGGTATTACTAAAAAATCAATAATAGAGGTGTCAAAGGAAGTGGTCCTGCTTGCAGACAGGAGTAAATTTGATCAGGACGGGAACTATAAGTTCGCAACTTTAGATTGCCTGGACTATGTAGTGACTAATATGAAAATTTCATCAGATGTGAAAGATGGTATTGCAGGTTATGGTATTCAGCTAATCACTTAATACATGGTAAGTTTTATATTATATTTCTGCTGTTGAAGTATTGTTAGGCTTTGTCGTTTTCCGAATCGTTATTATTAAAATCAAAAATGAACGTAAAGAGAATATTATTTTCTTCGGTATTGATGTGGTTTCTGTTTTAATAGTTGTGTGTTCTAGGAGTTTTTGTTATATTCTTCAAAATACTTAATCGCTTTTTTCTTAAAAGCTTCACATTTGCATAATGTTTTTTCTTTTGAATCAGATATTTTAATAACTGGTCTGTTATTACACTCTACCATTTTTAAAACGATTTGAAGAGGCCTAATCCCGATATCATTTGTCAGATGCGTGCCAATACCAAAAATCAGTGAAACATCATTTTTAAATTTATTGTATATTTCAGTAATTAATTCAAAATTTAAACTGTCGCTGAAAATCAATGTTTTTTCTTTAGGATCAATATTATGGTTTCTATAATGTTCTATTACTGTTGTTCCCCATTTGTGCCAGTCTCCTGAATCCTGTCTTAATCCAGAATAATTTTTAGTTAGATTATTGTCAAAATCACTGAGGAAAAAATCAGTTGTATAAGTGTCTGTTAAAGCTATTCCAAGTTTACCTTTGTAAAAATTAAGCCATCTGTTAAGAGCCATTTTATTACTTTCTGCTAAACTGGCAATCCCTGCGTGCGCCATGATCCATTCATGAGCCATAGTGCCTATTGGGGTGATGTTGTATTTCTTAGACAGGTATACATTGCTTGTTCCAAGGAAACCTTTATATCCGGAATCTGTTATCTGATTAATTAACATATCGTGCCATTCTGAAGAGTACCTTCTTCTAGTTCCGAAATCTGAGAATGTTATAATTGAATTTTGGCTGTTAAGATAATTTAATTTATCCAGTAATATTTTTCTCCCGTTATTGAAAGCATGTTCCGGTGAAATAATTGATTTTGAAAATAATTCACTGATAATAGCCAGAACTGGGACTTCAAACATGGATGCATCAATAATTGCCGCTTCTATTTCTACACGAAGCATTTTATTTTTGTCGAGCTTAATATTTATATTATTTCTATTCAGTTTAAAATTTTTTAAATAACTTAAGTATTGAGTTTTTATGTAAGGCAGTGTGTTTAGGTATTCAAGTTCGTCTTCAGTGAATTTTAGATTGCATAAATGGTCAACCTGTTCCTGGATTTGAGTAAAAACATGCGAAAAATCTATGCCTGGAGTTCGGCATATAAATTCATATTTAGAGTTTGTTCTTTTTTCAAAATGCAGAAAAATCTGCTGCATAGTGAATTTATACAGGTCATTGTCTAAAAGACTTTTTATTATAGGTTTCATAAATGAGTAAAAGGTTATTATATTAAAATTGTATGTTACAATATTTTATGGCTGACATGATGTCTAATTTTATAAAGGTTCATAGTCAATTTATTGTTAATCATCAACTATTAAAAAATTTCCTGTTAAGTTGGCTAGATCCATTTCATTGTAAGATAGTTTTACCTTTGAGTCTAACTCCATGTTGCTATCAATTGAAATTCTTGTTTCAAATGCCAGTTCAGGTATAATGAAAGTCCCTCTACTTCCATATTTATCTGCTAAAACGGCTTCCCCTTCCCATTTTCGAGAATCCAGGAATACTAGAGTCCAATGCCTATTGGAAAGCCTCTCTGCAGTTCTTATATCTCTGTTTAATGGTTGGACTTTAGCTATTTTTCTAGAAACAGTTTCTTCATCCATTAAATGTTCATCTTTTAAGTAAGCTCTAAGCTGTTGATGTATTAATAAATCAAGATATCTTCTTAAGGGACTTGTAGTTTGCACATAAATATTTAAACCTAAACCTGAGTGCTTCTCAGGAGTCGTCTGAAGTATAGCAGGTTTTAATTTTTTTCTACAGGCAAACATTTCAGACAGTGCGTTTGAAGTAATATTAATTTCTTCTCTTACATTTTGAGTAGCAAAAGGAATGTAAATATTATTTTGAATAGCAAAATTACCCACAGCTTCTCCAGTCATGAGCATTGCATTTACAACCATATTTCTGCTTGCCAAAGGTAGTACAGGGCTGAAAACTATATCCTTATCATCCAGTTTTATTTTTACTTCAGGAAGATTGATTTCTACAGAATTATTCTCAATTCTTTTATTTTTGAATTTCTGTGTTATTTCATATATTCTGTTTAAAGGCTCGTTGTCTATTTGTTCATTTGCTTCTTTGTAGCTCAATCTGGTTACTTTTATCCAGCTTGGAATTATTTTTTCTATTATAGAATTTGATTTATCATCAAGCTTTATTTTAAATGATAGGGCAGGGGAAATATCAGTAAGACCTAACCCAAGAACTTCAGTAAGCTTTTCAGGCAGCATGGGAACTATTTTTTCCGGCATATATAAATTGGAACCGCGTTCAATAGCATATTGGTCAAGTTTGCTTTCAGGGGTAACAATAGATGCTACATCAGCAACGTGAACCCAAAGAGAGCCATCTTCATAGCTTAGTGCATCGTCAGGGTCTGTGCATCCCTCGTCATCTATTGCATAAGTAGAGAGGTAAGTGAGGTCACATCTTTCTTCTGTAGGGAGTTCAGGTATTTCTGGTATGGTTTTAGACGTTTCTAAAATATTGAATCTTTGTGGGTAGGGATTTATATAATTATTCCAGAATT
>DASCNA010000208.1:0-16321 GCA_036011305.1 Victivallales bacterium | reverse complement strand
ATAATAATATTTATATATTATAGTTAAAATAAGCCTATATAAAAATAAGTTCAACAAAAAAAACAATTTTCAGGCAGAAAATGGTATTATTATTTATAATATGGTGTCAATTGGTTAATTATATCATTCGATTATTCTCTTAATTTAAATGTATAAACTTACAGTAAACATGAAAAATAAGAACTATAAAATGTCTAACAAAAATGTTATTATGGTTATGATCGATGGATTGGGAGTTCCTTCATCAGGCTGGAATAACTCGATTTATTCAGAGTTTTGCTCAAAAGAATTCACTGATTTTTTTAATGAATATTCTATTCCTATTGATGCATGTTTAGGGATAGAAGGTATACCTCAAAGCGCTACGGGCCAAGCAACTATTTACACTGGGATTAATGCTGCCAAATTAAAAGGCATGCATATTTCGGGTTTTCCAGCTAGAACCTTAAAAAATTTAATACATGAAAATAATATTTTTTCTAAGCTTATCACCCTAGGCAAAAAACCCATCTTTGCAAATGCCTATATAGGTTATACTCTTGAACAGTTAATGAACAGCAGATTTGCTTCAGTTACAACTGTTATGTCCAATGCTGCTTTTAGCAGGGCACTTAATTTAGATGATCTTTTAGCTGGAAATGCTGTTTATCACGATATTACCAGATTTACTGCCTCAAAAAAGTTGCATCTAAATGAAATATCTCCTGAATCAGCAGCACAGGATTTACTAAATATTTCAATAAATTATGACTTTACACTTTTTGAGTTTTTCCTTACGGATAAAGTCGGGCATTCAAGAAAAAAGGATTCGATGAAAAAAGTTTTTTCAATTCTAGATAAATTTATATGCAATTTAAGATATAATCTATATAAGGATACAGTGTTAATTATTTGCAGCGATCATGGAAATTGCGAAAATATAGAGATTAAGAGTCACACAAAAAACAAGGTTCCTTTGTTGATTTACGGTAACACTAAAATTGAACTAGATACTATTAAAGATTTAACTGATATTTATAAAATTGTTTTAGATATTTTGTCAGAGTGAACAAATGAAACATACGATAAATAAATATTTCCAGCGATTAAGGATAGAATTGAAGAAGCTACGCAAACTTTCCAATACAGAGTTATGGGGACTTAATTTAAAGAAAATCCCAACAGCTTATCGCCCTGTTCTATTTTTATACAGAATATTCTATTTTATATTTATTGACTTTGCTCAAAAGAAGACATTAATGGTAGCCTGTGCTTTAAGCTATGCCACAGTATTGGGAATCATCCCTATAATGTTAGTAGTTATTTCACTATCTAAAGGTTTTCTAGAACAAAATTTACCGCTGTATACTCCTAAAATAGTAGATTTTCTTATTTATAGGATTGTCCCAGTATTCCATGATCTTCACACAGGAAAAGCCGGTGCAAATTTATACTTATCACTTCAGAACTATATCAACAATCAGTTAATACCAACTTTAATGAATATGAATTTTCATGAAATAGGCATATATGGTGCAATTGTGCTTATAGTCATCTCAGTTTCTTTAATGAGAACAATTGAAAAGGCATTTAACGATATTTGGGGTGTCCGTTTCAAAAGAGCAATATGGAAAATGGTATTAAATTACTGGCTCATAATGGCTCTTTTTCCTGCAATTATACTTATTTTACTCTGGATAACAGGATTTAGTATATTTAAAGATGTCATGAATTTAAGACAGTCAGTCTGGTTTGCCAGAATATTTACAGATCAGGCAAGCACCTTTTTTATAATATGGATATTATTTACAGTGTTATATAAAATAATACCTAATACAAAAGTTAGACTATTCCCTGCTATTATAGGCGGAGTAATTGGAGGATCTTTATGGCAGTTGAACAACATGCTTAGTTTCCTATTTGTTTCCAATGCGATAAGAACTCACTATTTATACGGCAGTGTGGGCATTATACCTATTTTACTTATCGCTTTATTTGTCGGTTGGTTGATTGTTCTATTTGGTGCTCACGTTGCATATTCAATTCAAAATCTAGAATTCTTCAGATCTCAAATTTTATCCAGTGACATACAGCCGTCAGATCAACAGGAAATTGCTGTGGTCTGCCTAGCCGTGATAGCGGATAGATTCCTAAATGAACTCCAGCCACCCACCATAAGTGAAATATCAGATATTTCCGGCTTACCTAGAACTTATTTGGCAAACACTTTAATTCTATTACAAAATGCCGGTTATATATGTGTAACCTCGGATGATCCCCCAAAATGTATTTTGGCAGTTCCTCCCGAGCACCTGCATTTAAAAAATATTATGGAAAAAGCAATCGGTCATAAAAATGACAAAACACTGCCTTTTGTGTCAAATAAAAATATGTGGCATGATATTTTAACTATGTGTAATAACTATAGAAACAGTTTTACAGAAGAAGCAAATCCACCACTTTCTAAAATCATAAAAACAATTCGTTTTTAAACATCTGAATTTTTCAGTTCATACTTTCTACTAACTTGAATTCCATAGCAATTGATACAATTTTATAATACATTAAGATAAAACTGCGTTTATTATAAACAACAATAACCATTATGGAGATTCAATAAATGACAACAATGGCAGACAAAAAGCTTGCTGCAGATAATATTAGACTTTTATCCGCAGATGCTGTACAAAAAGCAAATTCAGGACATCCGGGGATGCCAATGGGCTGTGCAGATTTTGCATTTACTTTATGGTATAAATATATGAGGCATAATCCGCTTAATCCTGATTGGATTGGTCGGGATAGGTTTGTTTTATCAGCAGGACACGGTTCCATGCTTTTATACTCGCTTCTATATCTTTTTGATTATGGTCTAGAACTGGACGATATCAAAAATTTCCGTCAACTAAACAGCCTAACTCCTGGTCATCCTGAATACGGTCATACAAAAGGAGTTGAAGTTACTACTGGACCTTTGGGCAGCGGTTTTGCAACTGCGGTTGGAATGGCTATTGAAGCTAAAAATTTTACAGCAAGAACCGGACTTGATAAAACAGATTTATTTACAGAGCAAAAAATCTATGCATTAAGCGGCGATGGATGTCTTATGGAAGGCTGTACTCATGAAGCGGCTTCTTTAGCAGGACATTTGAAGCTAGACAATTTAATCTGTTTCTATGACAGCAATTCAATCACAATCGAAGGATCAACTTCTTTAGCATTTACTGAAAATGTCCAGAAACGATTTGAAGCTTATGAATGGAGAGTAATCAATATTGAAAATGCTAATGATATTGCACAGGTAGAGAAAGGTTTAGATCAGGCAGTTTTATCTGACGGAAGACCTACTTTAATTATAGGAAAAACAACAATAGCTTACGGTTCTCCAAACAAAGCGGGTAAAAACTTTGCCCATGGTGAACCTTTAGGTATTCAAGAACTTAGTGCAACAAAACGTAATTTAGGTTTTCCTGATGAAATGTTCTTTGTAAAAGAAAAAGTCCACGAAATTTGTGATCAAAGAGTAAAAAAATTAAAAATTGAAGCTTCACTTTGGGACGGCAAATTTAATAATTTCCTAGAAAATAATCAAAAAGAAAGTAAGCTTATATCTGCTCTTCTGCATAAACCTATCCCTAATAATTTACTTGAAGAGCTGCTTAATACTTCACCAATAGACAAACCAGTTGCAACAAGAGTATCTAGCGGTGCTGTATTACAAAAAATAGCTGAACTGATTCCTGCAATAAGTGGTGGTGCTGCAGACCTTTCACCTTCAACAAAAACTGCCTTAACTGCATCAGGAAGTTTCTCCGCTGACACTAGAGATGGCAAAAACTTGCACTTTGGCATACGTGAATTCGGTATGGGATTATGCATGAACGGAATGTCATTGTACGGAACTTCAATACCATACGGATCTACTTTTATGGTATTTTTAGATTATGTTAAACCTGCAATAAAACTTGCCGCACTTCAAAATTTGCATGTCATATATATTTTTACACATGACTCACTCTTTGTAGGTGAAGATGGTCCGACGCATCAGCCTATAGAACAACTGGCTATGCTGAGATCGCTGCCTAACCTTACTGTTATACGTCCAGCTGATGCAAGAGAAACAGCTCATGCATGGAACAGTGCTATCAATGCTGATGGCCCCGTTGCATTAATCTTATCAAGACAGAATTTAGAACCGATTGATAAAGAGCTTGCTGCTAGAATTGATCTTGCGAAAGGAGCATATTCTTTAAAAGTAGCCGATAATCCTGATCTAATACTTATTGCAACTGGTTCTGAGGTAAATCTAGCGTTAAAAACTTCTGAACTTCTAAAAAATAAAAATATTAAGACCAACATTGTTTCTATGCCTTCAAGAGAGTTATTCCTCAAACAATCTAAGGAATATCAGGAATCGATTATTCCATCTGATTTTACGAATAAAGTTTCTATTGAATTGGGCTCTACTTTTGGATGGAAAGAATTTGTAGGCAGTAATGGGCTAACTATCGGAGTTGATACTTTTGGAGCTTCAGCACCTCAGAAAGATCTTGAAAAATTATTCGGTTTTACACCTGAGCAGCTAACTGATAAAATTATAAAATATTTTAACTTATAGTATAAACAAATCCCCCGATTTACGGGGGATTTATACTTCATATTATCTATAAACCTTTAATCTATTTCAACCCAGTTTACATGTGTTTTTCTTACAAAGCCCAGCCCCCTAAGCAAATCTGCTGCTGCCTTATTAGGATCATCAATATATAAAAAAGGTTTCTTCCCTTCATCCCTCAGTTTGTGCAGTAATGCCACAACAACAGAATGAGCATAACCTTTATGCCTATACTCTTTTATTACATGAAGAGAACCGATAGCACCGTCATCGTGAGTCAAAATCCAGGCAACAAGTTTACCATTTTCTTTCAACCCTGCACTATATCCCTTCATAATTCTTTCTTTAATATACGAAGATGATAATATATTTTTATAATTTGAATTTGTAAAAATATAATCAGCATCATTTGGACTTAGAGGAAATGTATCATGTTCCGGTTCAGGTATATCAATATCTACAGGCAATATATACTGATAAGTTTTTATTCTCCATGAAGGAGTTCTATCTTTTAATACTAATGGAAGCATCCAATCTTCTATAGCAGCAAAATATTTATCCTGACTGTTGATGCCTAAAGCTAATTGCTGCAACTCTTCTTCTGAATTACTGTCTATATATACCCAGGGATGATCACTAATCCCTCTTACCAGGACAGAATCTCCAACACGTTCTGCACTATAAACAGGATTTTCCTCTACGAAGTTAGAAAGGCTTAAATTTATTTCATTATTTTCTTTTATCCAGTCTAATATATTCGCTATGTCTTCCATTTTATGTCCTTCCAGTATTATTAATATATAATAATTTACTAAGAACATATTATCAAATAGAACCAGATTCAATAGAAGATTTTGTTTTTTTATTTAGTTTAAAATGATGGAACTACTTTATTCTCCTTTTTTCCCCATATAACTGAATCAGGCTGATTATTAATTGTATTGGATAATTCTTTAATGCTTTCAGCTGTTTCATTAAAATTGTTGACGGCATCTTCAAGTTTTATTACTAAGGTCTGCATCATATTTCTGGCATCTGATGCCGTTTGAGGTATCTTTGCTTCAAAAATTTCTTTATTAGCATTTTCCGAAAGTTTTTTGATCTCCTGCATTAATTCTTCAAACTCATTAACAATATTTTCAACTTTTTCTTTTGTTAAAGTTTCATTAAATCTTGTTGTTACATTGTTGATGTTATAGCTAATTCTATCAATATGATTTATTAAATCGGTAAATTTTTCCCCATTTAAATATTTACTGATACCTTTTACGGTGCGAGTAACTTCAACAAATACCTCATCTATACCGGATAGTTTTTCTAATGATGTATTTATTTTAGATAAAATATCTCCCATTAATATAGGTGCTACTGAGGGAATATATAATGGATGGGAACTAGGTAGTTTAAACTTTGTAACAGGATTTTTTTTGACATTAAAATACTTCATTTCCTGATATAATGTTCCGGTTATACCCTCATATCTAAGTTGACATCTTAACCCTCTTTTAATACCAGTATTCAGATATTTACCAAATTTATTTACATTCTCAAATCCCAGTGCATCTTCTTTGTTAAAATTATCAGGAAAAATATCCATATATATATAAACATTATCACCATTTGGAGAAATTTTAATACCGGAAACCTGTCCTATTCCCACACCGTTATATTTTACCTTCGCTCCGACTGATAATCCCTGAACAGAAGATGTAACAACAGTCATGCAGGCTATTTTTGGTCTAAACAACTCAAGAGATCCAAGTAAGAAAAGAATAATACATAAAAGGATAAACGTGCAGACTACAAACACTCCCAACTTAAATTTATTTGCTATATTTGGCATATCAACCTCTCATAATTTCTCTATTTAGAAATGCTTTTACCCATTTGTTATCCGTACTGTTTTTTATTTCTTCAGGAACTCCCTCTGCAACAATGCTTTTAGATTTTTCATCAAGAATGATAATCCTGTCAGCTATAGTGAATACACTATCCAAATCATGAGTCACAACAACAATAGTAACTCCAAGACGTTTTTTTAAATGGAGTATAAGATCATCCAGTTGAACAGAAGAAATAGGATCCAAACCTGCAGATGGCTCATCAAAAAATAAAATATCCGGATCTAAAGCCAAAGCCCTGGCAAGGGCTGCCCGTTTTTTCATCCCTCCACTAAGTTCATGAGGCGAAAAATTTTCAAAACCATTCAACCCTACAAGATTTAATTTTACTTTAGCAATTGAATGAATAATATCTTTTGGTAAATCAGTAAACTCGTTCAAAGGCAGAGCTATATTTTCTTCGAGACTTAAAGAGCTGAATAAAGCACCTGATTGATATAGCACACCAAATTTTCTAGTAATATCCTGTTTTTGTTCCTCTGATATTTTAGTAATATCGGTTCCTTCAATAATTATTTCACCTTCCATTGGAGGAAGAAGTCCGATTATATGTTTAAAAATTGTACTCTTTCCGCTTCCAGAGCCACCTAAAATTCCAAAAACTTCTCCTTTGGCAACTGAAAAATTAATATCCCTCATGACAACTTCATCGTTGTATCCTACTTTCAGGTTTCTTACATGGATTAATTTTTCTTCACAATTCATATTATTACTTCTTTAATTAAAAATGGCAGTCAGTAATGCATCTGCTATCACTATTAAAAAAATGCCTCCGACAACTGCAGATGTCGCAGCTTTTCCAACTCCTTTTGCATCATTATCTGCCTTATAGCCTTTAAGGCAGCCTATTCCTGCAATTAAAATTGCAAACACAATACTTTTTATGACACCTTCCATAACACTTGCAAAATCAATAGCCTGAATAGTATTCCCGTAATACTGCTGAATAGTAACACCGCTTTTCATTACACCCACAAACATTCCTCCGATCACACCTGTAACATCTCCGATTATGGTCAGCATAGGCATAACAACAACTAAGGCTATCAACTTAGGCATTACTAAAAAACGAGTTGTATGAAGCCCCATTGTAGACATAGCGTCAATTTCTTCAGATACTTTCATAGTACCTATTTCTGCAGCAAAGGCAGATCCTGCCCGTCCGATGCAGATCATTGCAACCATCAATGCTCCCAGTTCTTTAGTTATAGAAAGTCCTACAAGATTGGCTACAAAAATAGACAAGCCAAATCTACCCATTTGAACAGAGCCCTGATATGCAAGAATTCCTCCCATCAAAAAACAAATTAATGCAACAATTGGAACAGCATCAGCACCTGCCCTATCCATATAATATAGTGTTTCTTTCCATTGAATTTTTTTAGGATTCTTAAATGATTTAATAATTGTTGAAGCAATTTCGCCGATAAATTCTAAAAAATATCTTGCCTCTTTGAAGAATTTAATTGATGATTCACCAATACCAGTAAAAAATGATGTTATATTATCTTTTAACCAATTATGACCATCCAAAGCATCAGCTCTATTAGAATCTAAATTTTTTATTATAAGTTCCACTTCCTTTGAATGATTTTCAATTTTTAAATTAATTTTAAACCTGTTGCATAAAGCAATGAATGAATCAATTAAAGCAAGAGAGTTAATATTTTTTTCAGATATATTGGCCAAGTCTATGACAACTTCTTTAGGTTTTGTATCTAAAGAAGTAATAAATTGAGAATATGCACTTGACAGTTCATTTCTAGCAAGTCTATCCTGAGGGAAATTATTAACAAAAAGAATCCCGTTATTTTTTGTAATATTGGGTATGCACATATTAATTAAAGAAAATATTTAAAATATAACTTACATATAAGGGTATTATTAAATTTGAATAAAATAAGTTATCATATATATTAAAGCCCTTTATTGAAATATTATCAGAAAATTTAGAGAATTCATATTGTTTATTTAGATAAAACTCAATATAAAATTGTATTTACTGAATTTTTTATATAAAAGATTAATTTCATTTAGTGAAAATATATGTTTTTAAACAATTAAGCTTAAGAGAACAATGAAAATAATGAATAATAGAGGTCGTGAACTTTTTGTTTTTTCTGGCAGTGCGCATCCAAAATTAGCAAAAGACATTGCACAGTCATTAGGTGTAAAGTTAGGTAATGTAAAAATAGAACATTTTCCTGATGGAGAAATTTTTGTACAGTTTCTTCAAAACATCAGAGGTGGAGATGTTTTTATAATACAACCTACATGCTATCCTCCAAATGAAACAATTATGGAATTACTTATCATGCTAGATGCTGCAAAACGTGCATCCGCATCAAGAATTACTGCTGTAATACCATATTATGGTTATGCCAGACAGGATAGAAAAGATAAACCGAGAGTTCCTATCAGTGCAAAATTAGTTGCAGATATTTTAACTACTGCTGGAGCTAACAGAATCCTTACAATGGATTTACACGCTCAGCAAATTATGGGTTTTTTCAACATCCCTGTTGATCATCTTTATGCTGCTCCTGTACTGTTCCCATACTTAAGAAAAGTACTTGGAAGTAATTGTGTTGTTGTCGCTCCAGATTCAGGCTGTGTAAAAATGGCACATGCTTACAGTACAGCTTTAGACGGTGGCCTTGCTGTTATTTCTAAAAGAAGAACTGATGCCAACTCTGTGGAATCAACACATCTTGTGGGTGATGTCGAAGGAAGAACATGTCTAATGATCGATGATTTGTCTTCGACAGCAGGTACATTAATTGCCGCCGAGGGTTTACTCAGAAAAAAAGGAGCAAAGAAAGTTATTGCATCAATTTCACACTGTTTATTGAGTGAAGTGGGAATTGAAAGATTAAATGAAAGTGGTATAGAAGAGCTTGTCACTACTGACTCAGTACCATTATCTCATTATACAAGCAAAAAAATAAATGTCTTCAGCATCGCTCCGTTATTAGCTGAAGCTATAAGAAGAACTCATGCTGGCGGTTCATTATCATCTCTTTTTAACACCAGCTTTAAATAATTTTGAATAAAAAAATAAGAAGGAAAAAAAATGTCAACAGAACTTAAAGTAAAAAATAGAAGTGAAGTAGGAACTGGAAATTCCCGCAGACTTAGACGTGACGGTCAAGTACCGGCAGTATTGTATGGTTTAGACAAAACACCTAAACAATTTTCAGTTTTAACTAAAGAACTTGAAACTATATTAAAATCTGATTCACAACTTATTCAGCTAGCTCCTGAAAAAGGTAAAAAAATTAATGTTCTTATAAAAGACATTCAATACAACTACCTTAAAAGCGAAACCGTGCATGTTGATTTCCAGGAAATTAATATGAAAGAAGAAATTTCAGCTACAGTAACAATAATACCAACAGGAACAGCAGTTGGCACAGCCAAGGGTGGAATATTTAACCAGTTAGTATATGAGTTGGAAGTTTCCTGCTTACCTACTGATCTTCCTGAAACAGTTTCAGTAGATGTCAGCGGAATGGATATTGAGGATACTCTCTATGTTAAAGATATAGTTTTGCCTGAAAATGTTACTGCTGAAAGTGAAGAAGACAGTGTAATATTTAACATGACACAACCAAAAGTAAAAGAAGAAACTGAAGAAGAATCTGAAGAATCTGAAGAATCTGAAAAATCTGAAGATGAAAGTTCAGAAGCTTAATAGGGTAGATATTTTAATTACCATTTAAATACAGATAGGCAGACGTATTAGATTTTCCATCTTATCGTCTGCTTTAATGTTCTTAAGAAATATGAATTTCCCACATAAAATTAAAGCTGTCATTGGACTTGGAAATCCAGGTGCAGAATATAAAGACACAAGACATAATATTGGTTTTAAAGCCATCGATTCATTGATCGAAAATATTTTTGTAAAAAAGAATTTTTCTAATAAGTACAATGCCTTGATAATGACAAAAAATATTTCGGGAAGAAAAATTACTTTTTTAAAGCCTTTAACATTTATGAACTTAAGCGGAAATTCAGTTTATACTTTATGCAGAAAAGAAGAGATACTGCCTGAAGAGCTATTAGTTGTGTATGATGATCTATATCTTCCGGTTGGAAAGATAAGATTTAGAGTCGGCGGTAGTTCAGCAGGCCATAACGGGATCGAATCAATTATAGCAAAATTACAGTCAAATAAATTTAGTCGTTTAAAAATTGGTATTGGAAAAGATTCAAATTCATCAATGCCTGATTACGTATTAGATGACTTTAGCATAGAAGAAACAATTATTATCAAAAAAGTATTAGATTTATCTGTTGATGCAATTAAATTATCTCTTTACAGAGATGTTTTTGTCGCTATGAATAAATTTAATGGTAACGAACTCATAACAAACACAAAAGAAAATGAAGGAGTTTGAACGTTGAAAACTTATGAAACCGTAATAATCTTGGATGACCGAAAAGTCCAAGACGAAGGAAAAGCATTTAAAGAAGAATTTTCTTCAATGATTTCCAGGGCCGGCGGAGAAATTATTAAAGCTACTCTACTTGGCCGTAAAACTTTCGCAAGAGAAATTAGAAAACGCAAAACAGGATTTTACTGGGACTTTATCTTTGATCTGAATGAAAAGGAAATCAGAGAATTACCTGAAAAATATCGTTTGGATGAACGCGTACTTCGCCTACAGGCATTCATTTATGATAGACCGGAAGATCCTAGAGCAGTTAAAGAAGAAACTGTTTTGGAAGAAAAACCTGTTTCGGAAGAAGAAACTGTAGCAGAAACTGTTGTAGCAGAATAAATTAAATTATACTTTTGGTATAAAGTCGAAAGGTTAATATAGAAATGGCTTCTTTTAATAAAGTTATGTTAATGGGTAATCTTACTAGAGACCCTGAACTTCGTTACACACCATCAGGTTCCGCAGTCTGTGATTTTTCTATTGCAATAAATCGTAAATATTCTACCGGCGGCCAGGAAAAAGAAGAAGTTTGTTTTGTAGACATAGTAGTATGGGCAAAACAAGCCGAATCATGCGGAAAGTATCTTCAGAAAGGTTCCGCAGTCTTTGTAGAAGGAAGACTTAGAAATGACAACTGGGAAGATAAAGATGGCAGAAAAAGATCAAGATTAAGAATAACTGCAGAAAGAGTCCAGTTTCTAAGTAGTTCAAGAAATGACGATTCAAAATCATTTCGCAGCAACAGTAACCAGCCTGTTAATAATTACCAGCAATCTAATGACTATAATAGAAACACTAGACCTATTTCAGGCAATCAGGCTAATAATCAATATCGCAATGAATCTAATTCAATGCCACAGCCACCACCTGAGGTGTTTGACAATGAATACGAGTCTGAAGACGATATACCATTTTAATTGAATTTTATAATTTTTAAATATATGTTGGAGAAACTGTAAATGTTTAACAAACCAAAAAGAAGAAGAAATGTAAGAAGAGATAGAAGACCCAAAATTTGTCGTTTTTGTGAAAGCAGAACCAAATACATTGATTTTCTTGATACTGAACTTTTAACTAAATTTCAGACTGAAAATGGAAAAATGCTTCCAAAACGCGTTACTGGTACTTGTCCTGATCATCAAAAAATGCTAAGTAAAGCAATTAAAAGATCAAGAGTTCTTGGGTTAGTATTATAAATTAATTATTTGCATTTAGATTAGGTAATACAATGAAAGATAAATATATTTTATTAGATGATATACAAAATTTAGGTAAAGCAGGAGATATAGTAACTGTTTCTAACGGTTATGCCAGAAATTTCTTAATACCTGGAAAATTGGCTGTAAAAGCATCAAAAGGTGCTCTTCGCCAAGTAGAAGCACATAAGGAAAAAATTGAAGCAAAACGTAAAGCTGAAATTGCTGAACTGCAGACCATAGCTGATAAGATCAAAGAACTTGAAATTAATATTACGATGAATGTCGGTGAAGACGAAAAACTTTACGGCTCAGTAACATCACATACAATTTCTGAAGAAATTAATAAATTAGGTGTTGATATTGACCACCAAAAAGTAATATTAGAATCTCCTATTAAAGAACTTGGTTCATATGATGTAAAAATCAAACTGCACCCTGAAGTTATTGCAATTGCTAAAGTCTGGGTTGTAAGAGCTTAAACATAGATGACTCATTCTAATAATGAAAATAAAATAACATCACGGAAAAATGATTTTTTCTTCCGTGATGATCAACCCCCACCACATGACATAAATTTAGAAAAAGCTCTGCTAGGGGCTATGCTTCTTGAGGAAGAATCAAGAAATATTGCAATCGATAAAATTTCATCCCCCAATATTTTTTACTATCCTTCGCATCAAAGAATATTCCTCGCTATAAGCAAATTATTTGAAGCAGGTGATTACGGGATTGATATCTTTTCTGTTGCCAATCAGCTCAATTCAGAAAAAGTACTTACGAACATTGGTGGAGAAGAATATCTTTTAGAGCTTCAAAACTCAATTGCAACAACAGCAAATCTTGAAAAATGGTGCGAAATTTTAAATGATTATGCTGCTCTCAGAAAAATGATCTCCGTCTGTGCAACTACAATTAATAAATGTTATGAAGCTGATACAGACAATATTGCAAATATACTAGGTAATATTGAAAGTTCTATTTTTGAAGTAAGAGATGTTAACAAACCAACTGGAGCTTCTAAAGTATCCGAACATATAATTGGTGCAATACAACATCTTGAAAAACTTCATAGTAAAGAAATAGATGCTACCGGAATCAGTACAGGACTACCAAGCCTTGATAATATTATCATAGGATTGAGAAAACAGGAAATGATTGTTGTGGCTGCCAGACCTTCAATTGGTAAAACATCTTTAGCTTTAAATATAGCCAGTCATATAGCTTTGGACAAAGGTAAAGGAATAGCTTTTTTTAGCCTTGAAATGTCTGCGGAACAGCTTACAAGGCGATTGTTATGCAGTCTGTCTAAAACTTCAGAAAAAGATTTTTATGAAAAGAGGTTTGATGAGCAGGAATTTGGACGTAGATGGAGCAATGTAACAAAAGCAGCAAATGAATTAAAACAGGCTAAAATATATATTGATCCAACACCAAGCCTAGGGATTAATGAGTTAAAAGCCAAAGCATTGAGATTAAAATCAAAAAATGATATAGACATTGTTATTATTGACTATCTTCAGTTAATGCAGGCTGATATAGGCAGAAATGATAATAGGCAGGTTGAAGTTGCAAAAATTTCAGTCGGAATCAAAGCATTAGCAAAAGAATTAGATGTTCCAGTTCTAGTTTTAGCTCAGCTTAATAGACAGGCAGAGCAGCAGGATAGGCCAAAATTAAGCCATCTCAGAGAATCAGGAGCTATTGAGCAGGATGCTGATATTGTAATGTTTCTGCATAGAGAAAGAGATCCTCAAAAAGATATAACACAAGAGTCCATAGAGTCTGAATTAATTGTTGAAAAAAATAGGAATGGACAAACTGGAATTGCCAAGCTGTTATTCTTTCCAAAAATTACAACATTTCGCTGTCCTGCACGAGATAAAGATGCTTATTAACAAGTACTTATATTTTTATACCCCCAAATATCTTTTTACTATCAGGATTTTCCAACAATAAACTCTATTATCAATTTTGTATTTTTTTTCAAAAATTAGCACATTTCACAGATTATAAGATATAATTACGGTTAAACTATCAAATTAATCATTTTAACCGTCACATATCTAGAAAATTGATGCTAAAAAAGAGTCTTTTTATACCTTTATTTTATTTTTCTTTATTTGTTCTATCAGCTGTAGATGTAAATAAAATCAATTTTGATCAGACAGGTGCCTTAAAAGTACCAACTGAGCTTTTAAGATATAATATACAACTAAAGTCTGGCAAAACTTTTACACAGGAAAAACTCAATAATGATATCAAGCGTCTTTATGATACGGGATATTTTTCAGATGTTGAAGCGAAAGCAACAACAACTTCGAATAATAAAGTAAATATTACTTTTATTTTAAGGAATACATCAAGAATTGAAAAAATCCTAATAAAAGGTAATAAAAAATATACTACCAAAAAAATCATGGAACACATCAGATTGAGTGACTCTGACCCCCTAAGTGCAAAATTGCTGCAGGAAAGTGTTGACAGTATAAGAAAACTCTATAAAGATGATGGCTATTATAATGCAAACGTTTATACATCAACAGAAAAAGGAAAAAGTGGAGATACAATTTTAACATTTCATATTCAAGAAAATCTTAGACTAAAAGTAAATCAGGTAAAATTTGAAGGCAATAAAGTTTTTTCTGACTGGACACTAAAAGAAACAGTGCAAACTTCTCATTCATATCTGAACTGGATTTTTAATTGGGGGCTCTATGATAAAACTATTGCAAAACAGGATAAACTTAGATTAAGAAATTTATATTGGACTAAAGGATATCTTGATTTTTCTGTAAAAGTATTTACTCAACCTGTAAAAGATGATACCGATTATATTAACGTACTTTTCAAGATATATGAGGGAAAACCATACAAAATAGGAAAAATTATTATAACAGGAAATAATGTTTTTAAAGATAGTGAAATAAATAAGTTGATTACTCTGAGAAAAGGAGAATATTACGATTACAAGAATGAAGAATATACTATAGAAGCAATTAAAGCTAAATTTGACTATTTAGGTTATTGTAATTTTAGATGTAAAAGTGATTTAAAGCCTGATTTTAAAACACATATTGTTGATATTGTTTTCAATTTAAAAGAAGGACGACCTTATAATGTACGTAATGTTAACATTTCCGGAAATAAAATTACAAAAGACTATGTTATAAGAAGAGAACTGCCAAAACAGGTTCAACCTGGTGAACCTGTAAACAATATGGCTATAGATGCAGGTAAATCAAGATTAATGGCAATGAACTATTTCAAGAAAGTTGAAGCTTATACTACGTCTTCTCCTATTCCAGGCGAAAAAGATGTAAATTATGAAGTGAAAGAAAAAGGAACAGGCCATGCTTCTATCGGTGCAGGATATTCTCAATATAATGGACTTACAGGCCGTTTATCTCTTTCAGAATCAAACTTTGACATAACAGATCCTGCAAACTTCTTTAGAGGTGGTGGGCAGAGAGTTGATTTATTCCTGCAGTATGGTACTGAAAGACAGGATGCTTCAGTTAATTTTGTAGAACCATGGTTGTTTGGTATACCTATGAGGCTGGATGTGAGCGGCTTCTTCCATGAACGTGAATATGAGTTCTGGGATGAGAGACATATAGGATTCCAGTTCGGAGTAGCCAAACCATTCGGAGAATTTAATAGCTGGAATCTTGGCTATATCCTTGACTTTGTCAATGTAACGCGCATGAGCGATAACTATTCAAATAGCTTTAGAGATAAGGAAGAAACAGGCACTAGAAGAGGTGCTTTGCTATTCGGTCTGAAAAGAGATACCAGAGATAGTTTAATGTCACCTACATCAGGCTATCTGCTTTCTTTAAATTCTGAACTTGCTCCTGAACTTTTAGCTTCAAGTTCTAACTATTATAGATTGGATGCCAAAGCCAGTGGATATTGGAATTTTTTTGATAAATTTCTCATTCTACATTTAGGTTTTGGAATGGGCACAGTTCAAGGGATCGGTAATCCTGGTGCTGTACCAATTTATCAAAGATACTTCCTTGGTGGTCAGCCCTCAATTAGGGGTTTTAAATTCAGAAGGGTTTCTCCTTTAAACGCCAATGGTATGCCACTTGGTGGCAGATCAATGATGACAATTACAGCTGAAGTTTTGCACCCTATTTATAAGTGGATCAAAGGAGCACCATTTGTAGATGTAGG
>DASCNA010000207.1:0-34741 GCA_036011305.1 Victivallales bacterium | reverse complement strand
AGAAGTTGATGGTTGATGGTTGATGGTTGATGGTTGATGGTTGATGGTTGATGGTTGATGGTTGATGGTTGATGGTTGATGGTTGATGGTTGATGGTTGATGGTAATAGAAAATCATACATATATATAGCAAATATGATTAGCGTTAATTAGTGAAAATAAGTGGTTAAAATTGAAAATACTACATGTAATTCCTGATCTATCCACGATAGCTGGAGGCCCTGTTGAGGCTGTAAAAAATATGGCTAAATATCAGACTAAGTTAGGCAATGCTGTCTCTATCATAACTACTGATTTTTACAAACCGAACAATTTAGTAATTAAAAATGTTAAGATCAGTTACTTTAAATGTTCAATAAACTTTATTAGATATTCTTATGAATTAAAAAAATATCTATCAAAAAATATTAAGAATTTTGACATTGTTCATATTCATACAATTTGGCAATATCCAACTTATATTGTAGGAAAAATATGTCTTAAAAATCATGTTCCATATATATTAAGACCGTGTGGAATGCTTGATGATTGGTCATTTAGCCAAAAAAAACTTAAGAAATTTATATATTATAGTTTATATGAAAAACGAACTATCAAGAATGCCTCGGCAGTTCACTGTACAAGTAAAGCAGAAACAGAGGAAGCACAAAAATATTTACAAAATAAAAATATATTTATATTACCTCTGAGTGTAGATACTTTATTTAAGAAGGCCAGTTTTAACAATACTTCAAAAAAATATATTTTATATCTTTCACGGCTTCATTATAAAAAACAACCTGATTTATTAATTAAGGCATTTTCAAAATTAGTCTCTGATTACCCTAATCATCAATTAATTTTAGCTGGACCATGTGAAACCAAATATAAATATCAGTTGGAAAAAATTATTATAAGTCTAAATTTAAAAAAAAAATAACTTTTGCAGGCATGGTCATTGGTGAACAAAAAAATGAACTTTTACTTAGTGCTAGTATATACGTATTACCTAGCCTGCAGGAAAATTTTGGTATTGCAGTTGCTGAAGCCATGGGAGCTGGGCTACCAGTTATTATTGGAGAAAAAGTTGCATTGGCTAAAGATGTAATTAATCATAATGCCGGCATGGTTATAAAACCAACAGTCGATAATATTGCAAATGCAATAAAAGAACTGCTAAGCTCTTCTGAACAAAGTAACGCAATGGGGAAAAATGGTTATGAATTTGTTAAAAATAATTTATCAGGTGAAGCTATAGCCAAACAATTGATTTATGAGTATAAAAAAATCGTCAATAATTATTAATTATAAATGGTTAATTGTTAATGAAAAATGGTAAGGATAGTTTAGTGAATTTAGCCAGATTCTCTAATCCTGATTTTGATCGAGGGGCAAGTAAACTTAAAGAATTGTTGTGGCTAAAAATTAGATCACTGTTTTTTCTTAATTATATATTTACAGGATATAAGGTTAAAGCTGAGATTTTAAAAAAATTTGGTGCTAAACTTGGAAAAAATGTTATTATAAAACCGATTGTAAAAATTAAATTTCCTTGGAAACTTGAAGTTGGAAATAATTCATGGTTAGGTGAAAATATCTGGATATTAAATTTGGATAAAGTTACTATTGGTGCAAATGTTTGTATATCTCAAAACAGTTTTCTGTGCACTGGAAATCATAACTGGAAAAAAGAAACCTTCGATCTAATAACTAAACCAATTGTAATTAAAGATGGTGCATGGGTTTGTGCAAACGTTTTTATAGGACCAGGTGTTACTGTCGGTTATAATACAATAATTACTTCAGGGAGTGTTGTAACAAAAAATATGCCTGATAATATGATCTGTTCTGGAAATCCATGTAAACCGGTTATGAAAAGAATTTTTAAATCAGAAAAGCAGTAAGCCAGTTATTTTGATACTGAAAAAAGGAAAATATATTAAAAACTGATTATTTAGTTAAAAAATCTTCAAATATAGTAAAATAAATAGTATGTATTAAAATTTTTCATTTTGAAAAATTATTATGACTCTATCTGCATACTAGGTATTATTAATGAAATGTAAAACTAAGAGTATTTTACTATATGGTATTTCTTCTTTTGTTATCTTTCTTATTCTTCTTTATTTTGTAATTACTTCCTCGTTTTTCCTTAAAAATTTTGGTGTATCTATAGTTGGTAATTTATTAGATACCAAAATCTCTGTTTCTGACATTAACATCTCCCCTCTTCGCGGTTTCATTAAAATTGATGAGGCGAAGCTTGGTCCAGAAAAAGATCCATTTTTAACAACAAAGCACCTGTACATTAAATTTAATTTATTGTCATTGTTATCAGGTAAAATTAAATCCGACAAAGTTGATATTGTTGGCGTTGATGGAAAAATTATCTTAGACAGTAAAGGTAAATTTAATATTCCTTGGCTTAATTATGAAACACCAAAAAAACTTGAAGAAGAGTTAAAGGATGCTGACGCTGCCAGTTCATCAATACTTTTAAATATAAGCAATATAAACATTAATAACGTAAATTTAACTTACGAGCAATATGATAAAACTGGGAATAAATTTTTAACTACTTCAATAAAAAATTATAATATTTATTCTGACAGCATTATTACAGATAAAAAGTCAATCATTAATTATGAAGGAGAATTAAACTGTAAGTTTGAAAATAATGTAAGTTTAAATAATAATCTTTTAAAAGGAAAGCTGGAATTTGAACTTGATAGTCATGCTATTCCTAAAAATTATAATCTAACTAACTCATTGAATAATATTTCAGGTTTATTCTTAAAAAACAGTTTAGCTAAATATAGCTTTGGCATCCATAGTTCAGGCAGTTTCAAAAATGATTTTGAAGAAATTAATATTGACAAACTGGATATTTCTCAAAAATATAATAATAAAAACTCTTCTCAAATTAACATTAACGGAAAAATTATTACAGATCCTCTTAAATTAAATTTTAACGTAAACGCAAATCCTATATCTAAAAATTTGATTAGTTTAGTCAGTAGGATTATTGGTAATTATGACACAGGAAATACAAGTCTAAATTATAAAGGCACCCTTTCCCTTGATAAGGATGTTCTTACAAATAAAAGCAGTATTAATTTAACAGATATATCCCTAAAAACACCTGATTTTGAATTTCTACCTGCTTCTCCAATTAATATAAACTTGAATACAAAAGCTAAACTTAATCTACACACTGAATCTCTAACTGTTCAAAGTTTAACCTATAAAGTTATAGAAGATAAAAAAGATATTGTCAGCGCAGCTTTAAATAAACCATTAAGTTTATCATTAAAAAAAGGGAGTATAAACTTACAAAAATCAGATTCTACCCTCACTGTTAATATTAATAATTTTCAATTGCATAGTTTAGATAGTTTTATTCCTAAAAAGCAAAACATTAATATTTTATCAGGATCTGTAAACTCAAAAATAAACATCAATGTTAATTCAGAAAATAGAATTAATATTGATGGGAAAATTAAAACCACAAATCTAGGCATAAAAGCTGAGGGTTATCAGTTTGACAATATAAATATTGAACAATATTTAAACTTAAACCTTAATAATTTAAATGAAGTTTACCTGAAACATTTTGATACAAATATTAGAATTAAAGAGAAAAAATTGGCTGAATTGGATCTGTCGGGCAAATATAGAATTAAAGAAGAGGATTGTGATATATTTTTAAATATCCCTTATATTAATGAAAACATTGCCGATTTAGTACCTGATAATATAGAAAATAGTAAAACGATAAAAGAAGTAATTAGCTCTAAACCGTTAAAAGTTTCTTTAAAAATAAATAGTTCAATTAATCTAAAACAAAATAAACTTGATATCTTTCCATTTAATTTTCAAATAGAAAGATCT
Organism: Victivallales bacterium; assembly: GCA_036011305.1. Lineage (GTDB taxonomy): Bacteria > Verrucomicrobiota > Lentisphaeria > Victivallales > GWF2-38-69 > DASCNA01. The sequence goes on along the minus strand of DASCNA010000207.1, from coordinate 30,872 downwards.
GATAATGAAATAGTAAAGTTATATTCTGAAAAACTATTCAGAATACATTTAGATAATTTAGATTCCCCTATCTCTGAAAATATTTCCATAGGGGTAAGTATAAAAAATTTCTCGATAACAGATATAAATTACTTTCTGGATAATAAGATAAAACTAAAGAATGGTCATCTTAACAGCGATATTATATTAGATGTAGAGAAAGATTTAAAATTGTGTCGCGTTGCCGGTTCATTCAACTTTATCAATTTACAATATGCAATAAAAAGTGTTCTCTACCCTGAATTTAATATTGAAAATAATCTAAAAACAAACATCCGTTCTGATTTGAGTTTAGATATTAAAAATTTTAACACAAAAATAGCTGTAGCCAAAACCCCATCTGCAAATCTTAAGGCAAATGGTAATGTAACGATAAAAAATAATCCAAAAATCAATATCAACGGTAATTTTGATATAGTAAGTAGGAAAATCTTAACTTTAATACCAGGTTACACTGGAGAAAAAATCGTTTCAAACTTAAAGAGCAATACATCATTCAGCCTTACCTCCTCTCCTAAAAAGCAAAAAGCATCTGTAAAGCTCAATACAAAACTGTCGCATTTAACATTGATGTCACAAAATTCCGCAAATAAATTAAAAGTTAATTTTAATGGCAAAATTAATACTCAACTCAACATGATCTCAAACTTGATAAAGCTTAATGAATTTGAAATTAAACTGAATGAAAATAATATATCAATTTTAGATTTAACTGCAAAAGCTCTTTTCCCTTTAGATATTAATTCATCTAATTCATATTTTTCCTTGAAATCCAAAAGAATAGCTTTGAAGAAAATTGAATCTATATCACAAAGATTATTTAAAAATGATGAAAAAAACATAGACTCTCAAAATGTTTCTACAGCTCAATCAAATGCTAAAAAAGAACCTAACTCTGCAAATTTAAATGGATTAAACCTTAAAGGAGCTATCAATCTAAACGGTATTAGTTATGGAGAAGAAATAAATTCAAAAATAAAAACTGTTTTAAATATAGAAAATAACACAATAAAATTAACTCCTCTCTATATTGACATCAATAAAACACCCATGATATTTTATGTTCTTGCCAAAGACCAAAACAGCGACATTGCTTTTAATATAAATGGTAAGTTCAAAAATTTAGATATAAGTCCGTTTATTAATCTCATGGACAATGGTTCATTTAAAAACGTTAAAGGCACTATTAATTCATTTGCACTAAGCGTAAATGGAGACGGAATTTCTAAATCGGATTTAAATAACAATTTAAAAGGAAAGTTGTCTGTAGAATTAAGTAATTTATCTCTTCCGGGCCAACTGGGAAAAGTCAAATATGTAGAAATCGTATTTTTACCACTGGAAATAATTGCATCAATAAGACAGCTTATTCCCGGGGGAATCTTACCTTCTAACATTATGAACGCTGTTGATAATACTAAAGATATTTTTTCAAACAGAAAAAATATCAATATTAAAGCTGGAGATATTCTATTAGTCCTGAATAATGGAAGGGTTGATATAAATAAATTTTTATTTACAGGCAAAAAAACATTAATAAAAAAAATAGATATCAACGGTGATGTTGGATTAAATCAATCTCTTAATTTAATAACTAATTCAAATATCAGCGGTGTAAGGTTTCCCTTAAAAATTAAAGGAACATTAAATAAGCCAATTCCTAACATCCCACTATTTATATCAAAATTTGTAGCTGATAATGCAATAAATATTATAAATCCCATGAATGTCGTTGACTTTTCTGTTGACTACGGGAAAGGAGTTTCTAAAACCTTTGAAGGCACAACAGAAGGTATGAATGAAGCATCTGCAAAAGCCAAAAATACATTTAAGAATTCCTACAATGCAGTAGATAGCGTAACAAAAAACTATATTAATTTAAGGGGAAAAAAAAATTATGAAATCAAGTAATCTTAACAACGCATTATTGTATTATTTGAGACAATTTCCTATCGATAAATGGAAAAATAAAATTGAACAATTCGTCCATTTACCTGATGAGATAGTGTATTTTAAAAACCAACAAGGCATTAGCTATCATCTTGAGACCAATGACCATGTAATGCAACAAATATACCTGAGAGGTATTTACGAGAAAAACACTCTTCATCACCTTATAAAATTAACCAATCCTAGTGACACATTTGTGGACGTAGGTGCAAATATCGGCGCATATTCTTTAGTAATGGCTCAGGTACTTAAAATGGGCAAGGTTATATCCTTTGAACCTAACCCGATGGCTTTAAAGTATCTTGAAAAAAATATTAAGATGAATAAATTTTCTAATATAACCATTGAAAAAAAAGGATTATCTAATAAAAATCATAACGCTACTTTATACAATCCTAGCTTGACAACAGCATCTCTTTACAAGCACCAAAGTTCAAAAAACAAAGAAACGATCCAATTAATATCTTTGGATTCTTATTGCCAAAAAAATAACATAGAGAATATCAATATATTAAAAATTGATATTGAAGGGCACGAACTTAAATGCCTAGAAGGTGCAAACAATATAATTGAAAAAAGCAAAAAGTTAATACTAGTTATGGAAATAGATACTAATTGTCAAAATGTTGGACTAAAACAAAATGACTTATTAAATTACATGATAAAGAAAAAGTTCAAAGCATATCTTCCCAAAGCATATCCTTTTAAAATGAAAGAAATAAACTCAATTCCAAAAAACTATCAAGATAATGTTATATTCATAAAAAAATAGAAATAGGTATAAATAAAAAAATTATCTGGTTTATAAATTAATTATATTTTATATGCTTTATAGTTGTAATTAAAATATCGCCAATTAAAATACGGTTCTGATTTGTTTTATTATTTATACAATTCTACTTCCAGTCAATAATTTTTATGTTGAAAATATAAGGCCGCATAACGTTGAGACAAAAAACTAAGAAAAGAATCTTATACAGTACAACATCAGTAATAATTTTCATTATTGCTGTTTATTTCACTATAACAAGTAATATTTTTCTCACCAAAGTAATTGCCCCTTCTGTAGGCTTTTTAATCGATGCAGACTTTGTAGTAAAACATGCATCTTATGATCCATTCACATCACTTCTATCTGTGCAGGATGTAAGATTAGGAACTAAAAATAATCCATTTATAACTTCTAATAAAGCTTCATGCAATGTCAATTTATTTGCATTATTTACAAACAGGCTGGCATTCAGCAATATTAAAGTTGACGGTATTAATATTAATTTTATAAAAAACAAAGAAGGGTTATGGAGTATACCCTGGGTATACATAAATTACACAGAGGAGGATTTAGTAAATATTATTTTAGACTTTCCTAATGTGAAAGCTTCAAATATGAATCTTAGATTTCAATTTTATACAAAAAAGAGCAGAAATCCTATTAGCCTTGAGCTAAAGAAGCTTGATATCAGCTCTAAACATTTTGTTAACGGCACTCTATCTCCAGTAAAGTATAAAGGAAATATTGAAATAAAAGCAGGCCCTAATACTGATATTGATAAAGGTAATATAGAAGGAGTGATTTCAGCAAACTTGGGAGAATGGTGTATTCCCTCTCATATTAGGATCTCAAGCCATCTTACTGGCCTAAACGGAAAAATTAACAATATTACAACTTCACTCAAAAATTCAGTATTCAAACTTGACATAAAAAGACAGGGCAATAATATAAACAGATATAAAATTAATTATATTAATTTTACAGATACAAGTAATAAAAATGCTATTTCCAATCTGAATACAAATGGAATAATAAATTTTTATCCTTTTAAGTTTTTATTAAATATTAATGCAAATCCTGTACAGTCAGGTATGCTCAAAGCTATTAATAATTTAGGTAAATACAGCCTGGGCAAGAATGCTAAATTGAAATACTCAGGCAACTTAGATATTACTCATGATTATTTTAAATCAATGGGTAAATTATTTCTTGATAAATTTTTGTTTTCAAGTGGCAAATATCAGCTTACAAGAGATGTTCCATTAAATTTTTTTATTGATTATGATATTAAAATTAACAATAAAAAAAATCTAATCTCTTTAAATAAATTACACTCGACAATATCAGACTCAAAAAAAAAGTTGCTAACAGCAAGCTTGAATAAACCATTTTATTACTATTTAAGAAAGAATAGAATTTTACCGTCAAACATAAATTCTAAAATAAAAATTTATACAAAAAATTTAGATTTAAACTTATTAAATCCATTTTTACCTAAAAATCTGCAGGTAAACGATGGAAAATTAAACAGTGATTTAACTTTATCTGTAGTTCCGAAGAATAATGACTTAAATTTTAAAGGATACATTAACTTTGACAATGCTTTTATCAACTTTAACAAAAAACTAATCAATAACTTAAGCATTGGGCAAAAGATTGATTTGGATATAACCAAACTTAATCATTTATTATTAAAGAATTATACTTTTTCTTTACAGCAGAAGCAGGAAAAAATTTCTAAATTAACAGTAAAAGGTAATTATGATATTGATGAACAGAAAGGAAATATTGCTTTAGATGTTCCGTATGTCAATCAGAATATCATCAAAATATTACCTAGATTTGAGTTAAAATATCCATATATATCAGCATTTATCCAAAAACTTTCCCCTGTTAGTTTAAAATTAACCAACAAAATTCATTTTGATTTCAACCCATTGTACAACTTATTAACTTTGCAGAACTTCAACTTTACTCTATTTAACCCAATAGAACATACAGGTGTTTCATTTATACTGAGCAGTCCATTTTCATTGTTAATCAAAGATAATAAATTTTTTGTGACAAATGATATTAAATTTGAATCTGAAGCCAATAGTTCCAACTTAAAAAAACTTATTGATTTAATGCCAAAAAGTTTTCCAATAAAATTAACCAACGGTTTTATAAAATATAAGCTCATGTTTATTCTTTCCCGACACCTGAATTCGCTCAAAATCAAAGGAAAAACAGACCTGCTATATGCCGATTTAGATTTTTACGGACGAATTATCAAAAATTTAAGTATTTCAAACAGTGTTAATGCTGTTCTTACAAATACTCAATTTGTCAAACTAGAAAACTGTACCACTGAGCTCTACGTAAATGGAATACGAAGTTTTCTGGCTAAAACAAACGGTTCAATATCATTCAATAAAAAAATAAATTCTCATTTAATTTTATCTGTAAAGAATATTAATAAATATATCTTAGAACTATTTCGTGATGGATTATCATCAAACGTAGAAAATATGCTGATGACCGGTAAAATAAAACTTGACTACATTAAGAAAAATAAGTCAACATCAATGAACGGGAATTTTACTATTCCGGAATTTACATTCAAAAGCAATGGACATAATATAAATAAGAATAATATCAAGGGGACTTTAAATTTCAATGCTGTTGAAAAAAATCATAATTTCAGCTTGAATAGTTATAATTTATCTATGTACGATAATAAAGAACCATTAATCAACTTAAAAGCTTACGGTAACTTTCCTCTTCCGTTAAATAGAGGTATTTCAACCCTGAATATCAATTCAGACAGACTTGCATGCAGAAAAGTAGGAGAAATTTATAATTTATTAAATAAAAATATTAAGCAGGAAAACTTCCTTCCAAAAACTGAATTTAAACCTCTAAACTTTAAAGGTTTAAATTTAAAATCCAATATAAAATTCAGCAATATGAGTTACGGAAAACTAATTAAGTCTAAATTCAACTCAGATTTCACCATTAAAAATAATATATTGAAACTTCAAAATACAATTCTAAAAATTAATAACACAGATATTGCAATGCAGGGCAGTATGAATACTAATACAGATAACGGCTATGCATACAATTTTAAAACTGAATTTAGAAACTTGGACTTAAAACCAATAATTAATACATTTATTGAAGTTAAGAATAAAAAAACAACTAAAGGCACTGTCGATGTGTTTACCGCATCAATCAAAGGCAAAGGATTTACAAAAAAAAATATAGAAAAACATTTAGAAGGAGAACTTTATTCCGAACTTAGCAATATGTCAGTACCTTATCAAATCCAGAGTTATAAGCTTCTTAAAATAATGCTTATTCCTATGGAGATGCTTGAACAAATCAAACAGGTAATTCCTGGAGGATTATTAATTAAGAATTTAAATGATGGTATCACTTCAGCAGCAAAGATTATTCAAAATATAAACAATATCAATTTAAAAAAAGGAGAAATATACTTAATAGCAAAAAAAGGAAAAGTAAATATAAATAAACTAAAATTCACAGGTAATAAAAGCGATACAATAAAATTTTCAAAATTTTCTGGGACAATTGGCTACGACGGAAAACTTAATATTGACTCATACTCAAATATCAGTGGATTAAGATTGCCATTTCAAATTAGAGGGACAATTAATAATCCTTCAACGAATACAGCCACTTTTCTTCCTAAATTTCTAGCTATTAATACTGTTAATTTTTTAAATCCAATGAATATTATTGACTTATTAGTCGACACCGGATTAGGAGTAGGCAATACAATTGGGGGTACTTCTATTTATGTAGGCAAAGCCATTGCAAAACCATTCGTAAATAATAATTCACAAAGTAAAGTAACAAACGGTAAACTTAATAAATCAACAAATTGAGGAAAAATTCTATGCCGACCCCAATCCTTAAAACCTTAAAATCAGATAAGGTAATAATAGCCCCGTCATTACTGGCAGCAGATTTTTCTAATTTGCAAAAAGATATAAAGAAAACTATTGATGCAGGAATAAAAATTCTTCATATAGATGTGATGGATGGCCATTTTGTTCCTAATCTGTCAATTGGCCAGCCAATAATAAATGGCATCAGAAATGTAAGCAACCAAATATTTGACACGCATTTAATGATAACCAACCCTTTGCAATATATAAAATCCTTTGCGGAATCAGGTTCAGACCATATAACTTTTCATGTCGAATCCGATGATGACATCACAACAGTAATAAAAGAGATTAAAAAATATTCTATGAGCGTAGGTCTTTCTGTTAAACCTAAAACTGACCCTGACACAATACTTCCTTATATAAATGACCTGGACTTAATATTGGTCATGACCGTAGAACCTGGATTTGGAGGTCAGTCATTTATGAAAGAAATGATGCCTAAAGTGCATTATTTAAAAGATAAAATAAGAGAGACTGAAAAAGATATATTTTTGCAAGTGGATGGCGGAATAGACGAAAATAATATAAATATTGCTTCAGATGCAGGAGCAAATGTTATGGTGGCTGGAACATCCGTATTCAGACATAAAAATGGTGTTAGAAGTGCAGTTAATGCCTTGCTTGTGAATTGACAATATAAAAATATTGATTTAGAATATATTAAAGATATAAAATAGAACTTCCTATTAAACTGGGAATCAAACATTTACCATCCTGAATTAAATATTGGATATAATTCAAAAGCTATTTGAAAAATAGGTGTTAACTCATTATTTTTATAGTCTTTATTGTCTTAAAATATATTTTTAAAAAAATACTTTAGAAATCGAGGATTATAGATGGGTAACTTAAAGAAGAAACGTCGTAAAAAAATATCAAAACATAAAAGACGTAAACAGCTTAAGGCTAATAGACACAAGAACAAATAAGCTTTTTATTTTCTTGCTCCCGAATACTATGATATTTTGTATTCGGGCTTTTTTATTTATATCAAAAAAATATTTTCAAAAACAGTACTGGAAGATTTCATCTTTTTACATACATTATTATGAACAAATAATTTCTAAATGGTGTAATAATGAAAATTGTATTATCAGGCCCGAAATGCTCGGGAAAATCAATCACGGGTTCAAAACTATCTGAAGCACTTGGCTTACCTTTTATTGAATCTGATGAATTAATAGAAGAACTATTCTATAATAAAACCAATAACAGACTTTCATGCCGAAACATATGCAGCGAATTCGGAGAAGACACATTTAGAGAATATGAGCGTAAAGCTATAGAAGAAATATCAAAGAGAGAATGGTGCATAGTAAGTACTGGAGGCTCAGCCCTTCTGAATAAATCTTCAAGACAGCTTTTAAGAGACAGGTCAATACTCATATTGTTAACAGCCACATCAAAAAAGCTGCTGGAAAGATTCAATCAAAAATCAATTCCGGCATATTTGAATGATAAAACAGCTCAGGAATTATTTCTAAACAGATGTAATTTAATAACTGAAGTAATTAAACCTTTCGCAGATATTATTGTAGATACTTCAAATTTAATTTTAGATGAAGTAGTTAATATTATATACAATGAACTGAAAATAGAAATTTCTCTGCTGTCACAAAAGCCAAATACATTTGGAAATATTGTCAGAATGACTACTTTTGGTGAAAGCCATGGACCGGCAGTTGGAGCAATCTTGGAGGGCATACAACCAGGAGTTGAAATATGTGAACAGGATATTCAAAAAGAACTCAACAGAAGAAGACCTGGACAAAGTGCAGTTTCTACTCCAAGAAATGAAAAAGACCAGGTAAAAATACTATCAGGTGTATTCGAAGGTAAAACAACAGGAACTTCAATTGGAATGCTAATTGAGAATAAAGATCAGGATTCAACTAAATATGACCTGATAAAAAATTCCTTCAGACCAGGCACAGCAGATTTTACTTTCTGGAAAAAATATGGTATCAGAGATCATAAGGGAGGCGGACGTTCTTCAGGCAGGGAAACTGCAGGCCGAGTGATGTGCGGCGCTATAGCAAAAAAAATATTAAAAACTCAAGAAATTAACATTGTTGCACATACAGTTGCAATAGCAGGCATAGAAAGCTATACAGTTGATTATTCTATAATCGAAAACAATAGTGTCAGATGCGCTGACAGCGTTAAAGCTGCAGAAATGGAAAATGCTATACTGAAAGCTAAGGATAATAATGATTCTGTGGGTGGAATTGCGCAAATTGAAATATCAGGGCTTCCTGCCGGATTAGGTGATCCTGTTTTTGGAAAACTGGATGCTAAATTAGCTATGGCTATTGTTTCACTTGGAGCAGTTAAAGGCATTGAATTCGGTTCAGGATTTTCATCAGCCAGAAAGCGGGGGAGTGAAAATAACGATGCTATGCGAAATGGTAAATTTATAACAAATAATGCGGGAGGGATACTTGGTGGAATCTCAACTGGAGAAAAAATAATTATAAAAGTCGCTGTCAAACCCACATCTTCTATTTTCAGTAAACAGCAAACATGTGATTTAGATAGCAATAATGTTGATATCCAAGTAGAAGGCAGACATGATCCATGTATTGTTCCAAGAATTATTCCGGTACTGGAAACTATGTCAGCAATGGTTATATTAGATACTTTGGAAATACAAAGAAAAATTAATCCAGAATTTAGTTACAAACACTAACAATTATTAATTGTTAATTGTTTATGGTAAATTAATGAAAGATAATGTGATAAAAAATAAAAGTTTTGCTTTTGCAATTAGAATTATTCGCTTGTATCAATACTTATGCAATAATGAAAATGAATATATTTTATCCAAACAACTTTTAAGAAGTGGTACAAGTGTTGGTGCAATGATTCGAGAAGCAGAACATGCAGAATCAAAATTAGATTTCAAACACAAAATGTCTATTGCCCAAAAAGAAATTAATGAAAATATTTATTGGTTAGAACTTTTAAAAGAAACTGATTACTTAAATCAGGAACAATTTGAAAGCATTAATAATGATGCGATAGAAATTATTAAATTAATCACATCTATATTAAAATCTATTAAATCAAATATTAATAATTGATCATTAATAATTAACAATTTTCAGGAGATTAGTAAAATGGAAGATTCAAAAGCAACAGTAGCTGTTATTATGGGAAGTGATAGTGATTTACCTAATTTAAAAGGTGCGTTTTCTATTCTAAATGATTTGTCTATTCCATATACGGCCAGAGTTATATCAGCGCATAGGACACCAGCAGTAGCATTGGATTTTGCTCAAAATGCAGAAAAAAACGGATTGAAAATTTTAATTTGCGCAGCAGGAATGGCAGCACACCTTGCCGGAGTAATGGCATCTCATACTACTTTGCCTGTCATAGGAATACCAATGCCATGCGAACCTTTTAACGGCTTTGACTCACTACTTTCAACAGTACAGATGCCTCCAGGAATTCCAGTTGCGACTGTTACTGCAGGAAAAGCAGGTGCTAAAAATGCTGCTTTATATGCCGCTCAAATACTGTCTTTAAGCGACAAAGAACTATCTGAAAAATTAAAAACATTCAGGGCTGAACAAACTGCTAAAGTTAAAAAAGCTGATTCCAGTATTAATAACAGAATAAAAGAACTTAATGTCTAATATTATTAAATTATCTGAAACTAACTACCAATATGCAATTAGCAGAATTGAAACTAAAATAAAACTGCCCGGCAGTTTTATTTTAGCTCCTACTGAAACTGTATACGGACTGATGTGTTTATGGAATAATCAACAGGCTAGAGACAATATTTACAAGGCAAAAAACAGACCTGAGAATAAACCGTTTCAAATGCTGGCTAGTAATATTTCCATGATAGAAGAGTTTGGAGGTATTATCACTCCAGCTATTAAATGTATTATAGATTCATTTTGCCCTGGTCCTATGACTTTAATTATACCTGAAAAAAATGGAGAGAAACTGGGGTTCAGAATTCCAGATCATAATTTCATTTTAAACTTAATTAACAGCATAGACACTCCTTTAGCTGCAACAAGTGCAAATGTATCAGGAGATGCCCCTGCTCTAAAAATTGATGATGCGCTAAATTCTTTACATCTTCAACCTGACTTAAGTATTGATGGAGGTGAATTACCATCAAATTCTTTGCCATCTACAGTGGCAATGATCGAGAATGACAATATAACTATCTTAAGAGAAGGTCTAATATCACTAAAAGATATAAATACCTGCCTTGGAAAATAAATAAATATACCACAGAGGTTTTTCCCATTTATATTGATTTTAATGTTTAACAAAAATATTATATCATTAAGAAGTAACATTCAACATAAAAGCTGAACACGGAATTTCCCTGTACTGGCTATAAGAAAATATGTCGATTGATTTGGTATCTAATAAGTAACCTAAAATTGGAGCAGACAACATATGAATAATGAAACTTACGCAGAAATAATACTAGACGGAAAATCACAGAAGTATCCAATAGTAACCGGATCAGAAAACGAAAAAGCAATCGATATTTCGACATTAAGAAAAGATACCGGATATATAACCTTAGACCCCAGCTTTATTAATACAGGAGCATGCAAAAGCGAAATAACTTATATTGACGGGGAAAAAGGAATTCTGAGATATAGAGGAATTCCAATTGAAGAACTTGCCGAAAAATCAACTTTTGTTGAAACCGCATACTTACTTCTAAATGGTGATATGCCGACAGAATGGCAACTGAAAAGAGTTTCTGAAATATTAACAGAAAGTTCAATGCTTCATGAAGATATGCATAGATTTCTTGATACTTTTCCCTCAAACGCACACCCTATGAATATACTTTCAACAATGATAAATGCACTCTCTTCATTTTACCCTAATGTTGATTCACAGTCGTTGGAAGGAGATATCTATAGAACTTCTGCTCAATTAATTTCAGTATTCAGAACTGTCGCCGCCTTTTCATATAAAAAATCTATAGGTGAACCAATAGTATACCCAAGGCACGATTTAAGTTACTGTGCCAATTTCCTGAATATGATGTTCGACTCCCATGTAAAACCATACAAAATTGAATACGAGACTGTCGAAATACTTAATAAATTATTAATCATACATGCAGATCATGAGCAGAATTGTTCAACAACTGCAGTTAGAGTTATCGGAAGTGCACAGGTAAATTTATTCTCAACTCTTTCCGCGGGCATAAATGCTCTTTCCGGACCATTGCATGGCGGGGCAAATCAAAAAGTAATTGAAATGCTTCATAAAATTGAAGATGACGGCGGGAATATTAATAAATTTATAGAAAAAGCAAAGGATAAAAATGATCCTTTTAAACTAATGGGATTTGGACATAGAGTTTATAAAAACTTTGACCCAAGGGCAAATATAATTAAAGATTCTTGCCATAAACTGTTAAACAAGCTGGATATTAATGACAGCTTGCTGAACACGGCAATGGAACTTGAAGAAAAAGCCCTTGCAGATGACTATTTTGTCTCAAGAAAACTTTTCCCTAATGTAGATTTTTACAGCGGAATAATTTATAAAGCTTTAGATATTCCTGTTGATATGTTCACAGTAATGTTCGCATTAGGAAGACTTCCAGGCTGGATTGCACAGTGGAAAGAGATGGTTGATTCTAAAAATAGAAAAATAGCCCGTCCACGACAAATTTATACCGGAGCCAGGCTCACGCATATTCCTTCAAAAAAGAATAAGTAAAAATACAGCTATACAGGCGCAAAATCAAAATTTTGCGTCTGTATTCAATGTTATTTACGTACTATACTTTGAGGAGATATAAATATTGACTGCATATAAGACTGTGCTTTAACGTCTCCCCTGTCTTTTGCAGCATTCAGCCAGTTTAGACCAAAATTATAGCTCTGTTTTAGTCCTTCCCCTGAAATATAATGAAATCCAAGTTCTCTCTGAGCCTGAGGATCCATTTGTAATGCTGCTTTTCTAAACCAGTATATAGCCATGTCATTATCCTGACCTATATTTGTACCGTTTGAATAATAAGTTGCAAGGTTGTATTGAGCTTTTTCAAAACCGAGTTGTGCCGACTGCATAAAATATTTAAAAGCTTTTATTTTATTTGGTTCTTCCCCAATACCCTGTTCAGCGAATGTGCCGAGCATAAATAACGCATAAGGTTCTTTTTGCTGCGCTGCTTTATTAAACCAGTATCTTGCATCCCAGATATTTTCCTTTACAATATTTCCCTTTGTATAATATTCACCAACTCTAGCCTGTGCTGTTGCTACTCCGTTTTCTGCAGCCATTAAGTAATATTTGAATGCAGTTTTTGTATTCTGCTCAACTCCTCGTCCTGTTTCATAATATATTCCTAGGATTTCATATGCTTCAATAATATTATTATCTGCAGCATACTGCAGCAGCGGTACTATTTTTTTATATTTTTCACCTTCATCAATATAAATTCTAGCCAAAATATAGAAACTTTCTGGATCTTTACCTGCAACTGCCTTAAGTAAAAAAGTCATCCCATATTCTCGATCAATTTTAACTTTTTTACCCTCAAAGTACATCTTCGCTAATTCTCTGTTCGCTGGTGAAAAATCTAATCTCCCGCACTCCTTTAACAATTTTATAGCCTTACGCGAATCAGCCTCAAAAACTACATCTCCTGCATCAGTTGGGATCTTAGCTCCGTCAATATAAAACAGGGCCATATTATATTTAGCCTGCAATACGCCTGAATCAGCAGCTTTTTTGTACCATTGCAATGCTTTTATTTTATTTTGATCTGTTCCAATCCCCTGATCATAACATATAGCCAAATTAAATTTAGCTGCTGCGTTTCCCTGGTAAGCCGCATCATTATACCACTTGAAAGCAGTATAAGTATCCTGAGGAATCCCTTTACCGTAATAATAAATATTTCCTAATTTAAGACATGCATCAGCATCACCGACGACAGCTAATTTTCTTAACTGCTTTACAGTATCCAGGTTATTTCCATAGAGTGCCTGTAAACTGATAATATAGTATAATATTACAGCTGGAAAAATTTTATAAAACACTATTTTTTTAAACAACATGCAAGACTAATTTCTAATTGTATTAAATTAACAACTTATTAAAGATGGTTTACTCTCCTATAATTTTCACAAGAATCCTTTTATTTCTACGCCCATCAAACTCGCCATAAAAAATCTGTTCCCATGGTCCAAAGTCAAGCTTTCCATTGGTTACAGCAACAGTCACTTCTCTGCCCATAACCTGTCTTTTAAGATGCGCGTCTCCATTATCTTCACCAGTTAAGTTATGTTTGTAATTGCTGAGCGGTTCATGGGGAGCAAGTTTTTCCAGCCATTTATCATAATCACTATGTAATCCTGATTCATCATCATTTATAAATACAGAAGCAGTAATATGCATTGCATTACAAAGAAGAAGCCCCTCTTTTATTCCTGATTCTCTAAGACATTCTTCTATGTTTCCTGTAATATTAATAAATGCTCTTCTTGTAGGGATATTAAACCAAAGTTCTTTTCTATAATTTTTCATATTAATTCCTATACTTTAAATACAATTTATAAACTATAAATATATAGAGATATTATTATGTATGCACAGTTTTTTCTATACAAATAAATAATTTCTTACTCTTTTGAAAGGAAATTATAGTGTTATTTATATGTACAAAGTGTAAAAATGAAATAAATTCATTGAATAAACCTGAATTTTGCCCTAAATGTAAAAATAGTTCATTCACAAAAGAAAAGCTTTTAACCTTGGCACCTAAAGTACAAATCGCCGATTTTAAGCTTATAAAAATAATAGGCAAAGGGGGGATGGGAGAAGTATGGCTTGCTGAACAAATTTCTACCTCTAGTTTAATTGCCTTAAAATTACTTTATCCATCATTTAATCAAGATGATGACTTTAAAAATAGATTCATGAATGAAGTTAAAAACTCTTTACAACTTAATCATCCAAGCATTGTAAAAACTATAGATACAGGATGTTACAAAGGAATTTACTATTTAGCAACTGAATTTATTAAAGGTAAAATCTTAGAGCAAAAATTGCTCGAAGAAAAAAAAAATTCTGAAAAACAAGGCCTGCTTATTGGGCTTAGTATTGCAAAAGCCCTCGCATATGCCTGGAACAATTTCAAAATACTGCATAGGGACATTAAACCGTCTAATATTATAATAAACCTCAAAGGCTTTGTTACTATTCTTGATTTCGGAGTTGCTAAAAACTTAGCGGATGATATTTCACTTACTATTGAAGGAGAAGTGGTAGGCACTCCATTTTATATGAGTCCAGAGCAATCAAAGTCAGAAAACATTGACTGTAAAGCAGATATCTACTCTTTAGGAGCTACACTTTATCATATATTAACCGGAGTTGTTCCGTATAAAGGAACAAGCCCCATGTCTATACTAGCAAAGCATATCACTGATGATCTAGTTCCTCCTATTGAGAAAAATACAGATCTCTCTGAAGCCACATCTGAGCTGATAGAGAGAATGATGACTAAAGATAAGAGTCAGCGTTATCAAACTTGGGAAAAAGTGATACAAGCAATCGAAAATATTTTAAGCGGTAACACTTCTGCCGAGCAAATAAAATCGACTAGAAAATATTTATTTAATAGAAAAAAGAAAGATATTCTTCCCTCAGATGAATTACAGAAGAATAATAAAAAACTTAAAAGCAGTTCTGCTTCTCATCATCTCAATTTAAAACCACAAAATAAAGAACTAGAGGATAGTATAAATAAGCAGTATATTCCACCCTCTATCTATGATTATGATGACAGTTCTTCGACTTCATCTAAGAGAAAAACTGCCTTTCTCTCTAACAAACTACCTCTTATATCAGCTCTATCTCTGATTATAATTTTATTGTTTATTTTCGCATATTTTATAGGATATATAAAATTGGAAGAACAGTTTAATTACTACTTTGTCAGTCAGTTTAAAAATTTTTTAAATAATCTATCAAGCAACATATTGCAATTTATTAATAATCATACTTTTTTTGAAATAAAACACATAGAATTTTCGCTTAATATATATGATTTTTCAATTGGAATTGTCGCTGTATTAATATTCATGTTGAGTGCTTTTTGGTCTGCATACATTGCTGAAAAATATAAGAAAAACAGATTAATTATGTTTCTTCTAGGATTAATATTTCCAATTATAATTCCTATAATTGGAAATAAATTTTTCAACATGCAAAGTTATAAAGTTATAGCTAAAAACGGAGAAAAAACTCATAATATAGATCAATCAGAAGAGATTAATTATAAACAAAACTTATTTAAAGAGCTAATATACAATGAAGAAGGAAAACCTAACGGGCCATTCAAATTTGAACTATTTGATAACAGTACTCTCTATGTCACTGAAATTCTTGAAGTTCAGGATAAATTATTAGTCCTCAAAACAGAAAATACAGATGGCAGTAGTAGCAAAATCAGGCTTCCTTATAAAAAAATTAAAACATTTAATAAAGCTTAATAGAGTTAATGAAAATATGATTAACTTCTAATAATCTTCAATAATTCATCTCTTTTATCAATCATTTTTTCTTCTGTTTTTGCCTCGACATTCAAACGGAGAAGAGGTTCTGTATTTGAAGATCTTACATTGAACCACCAATCATCAAATTCTACTGACAAGCCATCAAGTTCAAACATCTTACCATCAGAATATTCATCTTTAATAACACTTAATACATTACTAACATCTTTAACAGTTGAATTGATTTCTCCGCTTGCATAATATTTTCTTAATGGAGCGACCAATTCACTAGCAGTTTTACCTGATTTGCAAATCAGATTACCTAATATCAAAAAAGCTAATGCCTGTGATTCAGCAGTATAATTATCTTTAAAATAGTAATGTCCTGATAGTTCTCCTGCAAAGACAGCATCATTTTCTCTCATTTGTGATTTAATAAATGCGTGACCAACTCTACATTTAATTGCTTTGCCTCCATTTTCTTCAATGCACTCTTTTACTGCCCAGCTGCTACGTAAATCATAAAGTATAGTTGCAGGTCCTGATGATAAAATATCTTTAGCAATCAATGCAGTAAAAAGATCCATTGAGATAATATTACCTTCATTATCCACGAAACCGCATCTGTCGGCATCTCCATCAAATCCTGCTCCGAAATCTGCCCCAACCTCTTTTACTTTTGCACAAAGATCATTAAGTGTTTCAGTTACCAGTGGATTTGCTTCATGGCTTGGAAAAGAACCGTCTAATTTTTCATTCATCGGAACAATATCAAATAGATCTCTAAGCCCGGCTATCTCATAAGACCCCATAGAGTTTGCAAAATCGGCAACTACTTTTAATTTCCTTGTTAATTTTGAATGACTTTTTATGTGTTCTGCATAATCTTCATATATTGATTTATTAATTATTTTACCTTGTTGTTCAGAATCAGACCATGATTCATTTTTTACTATTTTTTCAATCTCTTTTATGCCTGTTGCACCACTAATCGGTACAGCATTTGCTCTGCAAAGTTTAAATCCGTTCCAATTTCCTGCATTATGAGAAGCAGTTATCATAATACTTCCATCTACTCCAAGTCTGCCGTTGGCAAAATAACTAATTGGAGTCGAGCACAAACCAATATTAATTACATTTGCCCCCTGAGAAATAATGCCTTTAGTAAGTGCATCAAACAGTGGTTTCGAGTGCACTCTCATATCATATCCAACAACAACATTTTCCGGCTTTAAAAAAGCGGCATATGCCTTCCCTATTTTTTCAGCCAATTTTTCATTTAGTTCTTCTGGGTAAATTCCACGTATATCATAAGATTTAAAAACATCTGACATAATATTCTCCGCACAATCAAATTTTGTTAATTAAGGAATAAATTAATAGATTAAAGAGTTAGCAAACAATTTAATAAAAAATTTAAAAAAAACGAATAGTTATTAAATAAATTATTAATTTTACTTGATATTTCAGCTTAAATCAGTAAATTTATAGTTCTTTCTGCCCGATGGTGTAATGGTAGCACAAGTGGTTCTGGTCCATTTTGTCTGGGTTCGAGTCCTGGTCGGGCAGCCATCTTTTTTTTAAAGCGAACCCGTTTTATTATAAGTTCTCTTTTTTCTAAATTAAGCGTCATCAGAAGTTGACTGTTCATATCGTGGATAAAATTGAGCTAAAAATAGATTAAATCTATACTGCCATGCTCTTTCATCATGCTGCCCTAACGGATCCTCCATATAAAACAGATTATTATTTTTTACGTAATTATGCTCTTTTATCATATGCTCTACAATGAGAGGATTTGTTATTGTCATTGAAGTTTCATATTTACCCCAGTCAATCCATAGCTTTGGTTTTATCTCTGCGGCTGATAAGAATTCATCGACTTTATCCATATACTCTGACTTACAAAGAATATACTCATCTTCACTATCTGATAATGCTTCAACTGGAATAAACATAGGAAA
This sequence comes from Victivallales bacterium, assembly GCA_036011305.1. GTDB lineage: Bacteria > Verrucomicrobiota > Lentisphaeria > Victivallales > GWF2-38-69 > DASCNA01. The sequence goes on along the minus strand of DASCNA010000207.1, from coordinate 12,679 downwards.
AGAACCTGACATAGCACCTGCTATTCCAAATTTCTCTGGATACTTACTTGCAATATACAGAGCCGCAGTTCCTCCGAATGATGAACCTATTATAGTTGTTTTTGCAGGATTTGGATCTGTAAAATAGTATTCGTCAATAAATTTTTTTAATTTTAAAGCCAGATAATCAGAATAACCGGCTACACCTTTAGACTCTCCAAGTTTTTTACTGTTATATTTAAAATACTGGTCATTAGTTAAATACTCCCCAACTCTGTCTACCGGATACACAGCAACAACAATAACTTTCTGAATAATATGTTTATTAAATAGAAAATCCAGTGTTTTATCCACTTCCCAGGACCATTGACTTAAACCACCACTGTAGAAAGCAGTATTTCCGTCATTCATATATATGACCGGATATCTTTCTTCCCTATGTTCATAATCATTTGGAAGAAATACCTGTACTTTTCTTGTATCATCACCCAGTTTTAAATTATCATAAGTATGAAAATGACCGTAATCAACGGAATTGGTATGGTACCAACCAACCTGATTTCCAAGGGTGAACTGTGTACTAACCATTTGATACTCCAGAAGTTATTAAAGATAATCAGATAATGCTACATAATAATAATTCTAGCTGATAAGAGCTTTAATTGTAGATACTTTTATCAAATATTTATTTAAATAGATAGCGAATACAGCTACAACAAAGTATTCTTTAAGTAAATTTATTATTCTTTAGGAGAGACATCGTGATATATATTTTTTTAAGCGCTTTTATTATTATTTTGCTTGCCGGTATATTTATTATATTTAAAAAAATAGGCACAAATTCAGATGATGACTATAAAACCAATACTGATTATTTAATACTTGATGAAAAATATCAAACAATTTCACAGTCTTTTTCAGATCTTAAAAAAGATGCATCTGAAAAAAACATTTTAATAGACAATCTAAGAGGGCAGAACCTTCAACTCACATCAGAAAATGCTAAATTACAAGAGAAAGCAGAACGGTTAACAGAACTTACAGATTACATCAACGAATATCAAAAAAAATATGAAGCTTTATCCGAGGAAAAGATTTATTATGAAAAACTTACTTCTGAATTAAAAGTGACTATAGAAAAAGATAAAGCTGCCTCTGAAGAAAAGATTGAACTTCTTAACAACGCACGTGATACATTGAAAAAAGAGTTTGAAAATACATCAAATAAAATTTTTGAAGAGAAAAGGGAGAAATTTTTAGAACAAAATAAATTAAATTTAAATACAATAATATCTCCTTTAAAAAATCAGCTTAAGGATTTTAAAGATAAAGTAGAAAATATTTATGACAAAGAAACCAGAGACAGAGTATCACTTCAAAAAGAAATATTCTCTTTGAAAGAATTAAATATTCAAATAAGCAAAGATGCACTAAATCTTACAAATGCTTTAAAAGGCGATCATAAAGTTCAGGGATCATGGGGCGAAATCATCCTTGAAAAAGTACTTGAAGAATCAGGACTGAGGAATGGACATGAATATATAACACAATTCAGCACTAAAGATAATGAAGGAAAAATAAAAAGACCTGATGCTGTTGTTCATCTGCCTGATAACAAAGATGTAATAATTGACTCAAAGTTAAGCTTAAAAAATTATGAAAAATATATATCAGAAGGAAATTTAAAAGATAAAGAAAGCTATCTTAAACAATTTATATTGAATATTAAAAACCATATCAAAGAGCTCAGTGAGAAAAAATACGAAGATTTAGAAGAAATCCGAAGTCTTGACTACGTTCTTATGTTTATTCCGATTGAAGGTGCCTTTATGACACTTTTAGAATATGACAGAGGTCTGTTTTCTTCAGCATTTCAAAAAAATATTGTCTTGGTTTCTCCTGCAACGCTTCTGGTCGTACTTAAAACTATTCAAACAATTTGGCGTTACGAATATCAGAACCGGAATTCTAAGGATATTGCCGACCGCGCAGAAAAACTGTATGATAAATTTTGCTGCTTTATAGATTCACTTCAAAGTATAGGAAAACATATTAATAAAGCTGAAATTGAGTATCAGAATGCGTTAAAACAACTGTCAACAGGCAGAGGAAATATTGTTACACAGATTGAAAATATTAAAAAACTTGGTTTAAAAACACGAAAAAGCATCCCAAAAGAAATTATTCAGGAAGATTTTGTCACTGAACCTGAAAATAAAATTCTCTCTCAGGAACAATAATAACAAATGATTAATTATTGTTATTTTTAATAGAGAGGCTTATTCTTTTTTTATTAGCTTCAACTCCTAATACTTTTACTTTTACTTTCTGCTGAACAGTAACTATTTTCATTGGGTCACTTACATATGAATTGGACATTTGACTAATATGGACTAGGCCATCCTGATGAACGCCTATATCAACAAATGCACCAAATTTGGTTACATTTGTAACTATACCAGGCAGAATCATTCCCTCTTTAAGGTCTTCAATTTTATCAATTCCATCGGCAAAATGAAATACTTCAAAATGCTCCCTTGGATCCCTTCCTGGTTTTTCCAGCTCATTCATAATGTCAATTAATGTAGGAAGTTGAACCGAATCAGTAATATACTCGCGCAAATCAATGCGGTCTCTCAGAGTTTGATGATTAATCAATCCTTCAACAGAACTATTTAAGTTTTTAGCCATTTTTTCAACTATTGAATAACTTTCAGGATGAACAGCACTATTGTCCAGAATATTTTTAGAATTACTGACTCTGATAAAACCGGCTGACTGCTGAAAAGCAATACTACCGATTCCTTTAACTTTTTTTAAATTTTCTCTGGATGCAAAATGACCTTTAGCTTTACGGTAATCAATAATATTTGCAGCGGTAACAGTGCCTATACCTGAAACATATTCAAGCAGTTCTCTGCTCGCAGTGTTTATTTCCACTCCTACAGAGTTAACACAGCTTTCGACAGTATTATACAAAGCCTCTTTCAGCTTTTTCTGATTTACATCATGCTGATACTGACCAACACCAATTGACTTTGGATCAATTTTTACCAGTTCAGCCAGCGGATCAATTAACCTTCTTCCAATTGAAACAGCTCCTCTCACTGTAATGTCGTGATCTGGAAATTCCTCTCTTGCGACCTTGGAGGCAGAGTAAATAGATGCCCCTGATTCATTAACCATTGTTATTATAATATATTCAGGCAGTTTTAGTGAACGTATAAATATTTCAGTTTCACGACCAGCGGTTCCATTTCCAATTCCTATGGCTTCAATTTTAAATTTGCGGCAATATTCTATTATTTTATTTTTCTCATTTTCAAGTTTATCAGGTTTACTGTTAAACGGAAATACTGTATCAAAATGTACCAGTTCTCCTGTATTGTTCAGACATACAAGCTTGACTCCTGTTCTGAATCCTGGGTCTAAAGCCATTACATTTTTTTTACCTAACGGAGGCTGAAGTAAAAGCTCTTTTAAATTTTTAGAAAAAATATCAATTGCTTCATCGTCTGAGTTCTCTTTCAGTTCTTTTAGTATCTCTTTTTCTATAGATGGCTGCAGCAATCTTTTATATGAATCTTCTGCCGCTTTAAACACCTGTTCTGATACTGAAGAACTGCTTTTTATAAAGATATTTTTTAACACTGAATGTACACTTGACTCAAGTGCCCTGACCTTTACAGATAATATCTCTTCATTGTTTCCTCTTAAAATAGCCAGAATCCTATATCCTGGAATTTTTTTTATTTTCTCATTCCAGTCATAATAGTCTTCAAATTTAATTCCATCTGATTTTTTATCTTTATTTACTTTTGAAAAAATAACAGCTTCATATCTGAAGAGTTTTCTGAGCCTATTTTTTAAGCTAATATTTTCCGAAACCCATTCGGCAATAATATCTCTGGCTCCTGACAGGATATCATCAATAGAATGATTATTTAAGTTAATATATTTTCCTGCTTCGATATTTATATCAAAAAATTTCTGCCCAAAAATTTTTAAAGCTAGTGGTTCAAGCCCTTTTTCTTTTGCAATAGCTGCCCTGGTTCTTTTCTTCACTTTATAAGGCTGATATATATCTTCTAATTCTATCAAAGTCCCAGATTGTAAAATTATATAATTGAGCTTTTCAGTTAGTATACCTCTATCATTCAAAGTTTTTAAAATTGACTCTTTACGCTTAGAAAGTTCATTCAGCTCATTATTAATTTTTCTTATATCAGCAATAACAATTTCATCTAGCGAGCCGGTCAGTTCTTTTCTGTATCTTGCAATAAAAGGTATTGTCGCCCCATCTTCAAACAACTTTATAACAGACTCAACTGCTTTTATTTTTATATTTAATTTTTGGGCAATATTTTTATATCTTTCCAAGTTATTCTCGTTCATACCAGTGCTTATAGTTCCATTTTAAAAATTGTAATAATAACATTAAATAAACTTATCCTATTGTAATAAAAATAAAAACTGGAAAATATTAAACTTTTTTGATGTTAATATTTTCCAGCCTGATAATTAGTATGATTATATAAACTTAATTAACTGTGCTGCTGCATTTACTTTTGCAGCTTTTATATTTTTCATTTAGTGCTTTTACATGATTCATAAACGTTTCAAGAGTGCAGTAGTTTTTACCATCCATTATAGGAAGTTTTACGTATTTCCCATCATATCTAATTTTTATAATGTAGGATGAATTATCAGTTTTATATAGCTCATACTCTATATTTGCAGCATAACCTGGAGATTTCTCCAAAGGTGCACCTAGCAGACTCATTATTGGGAGAAGGGTAATATCATGTCCCGAATAATAAACTAATTTATATTTAAATTTCCCTGCTGCGGCATCTTTAATATTATTAGCAATACGGTTAAACAGTTCTCCACCCATTAAGTAAGATACTTTCTCAGATTTGAATTGTGCTGCTAATCCCCAACTGGTAAGATTAATCAACTTCTGGGCACTTGCTTCACTTAATCCTTTTGGCAGAGGTTTATTATGATGTTTTGCTACAATTAATACATCACCTACGCTCAAAACATTAGCTAAGGTTGTTATTTTATTACCTAAAATCTCAGTCCATTTCTTAAATTCAGGCTGATATTCATTATTTTTATCCACCCACACTTTACTTGGGTAGACATATTTTTTCAAAATAGCAAGATATTGAAGATAAGGCATCATAATCAGATGTGAATTTTTAGAAACGGTCCTTACTGGAATTGGTTGAATTCCATATGGAAGGGCATTCTTGCCATTAGCTAGCTTTGGGCCTGTTTTAGGTGGATATAAACCAATTAAAAGGCATTCAGCACTTTCTATTGTTCTATTGTAATCGCTTGATACTGTATAAATACTGTCATCAACATAGTTCGGCTTTAACAATTTTAAATTATCAACATAGCGTTTTCTAAGTTTCTTTCCCAGCATGTATTCTTCATTCATGCCTATGGGGGTCAACTGCTCCAAGCCTGTTTTCCATTTGTAATTAGCATTTTTTATGTTAGTAAACGGCGTCCTGTCTCCATGCCTTGTGATAAGAGTTGCAAATACTAATTGATCTCCGGCAAATACCATGGTTGATAAGATCATAAATAAGCCGGTTAAAAAAAATAATTTTTTCATGTCCCTTCCTTTTTGTTTTTAAATTTTGCCCATATTTGACTAAACATGGATTCATTATAAACCACAAACGAAAATAAATGCCCAAAAACAACTGATGCCAGTTGCTAATAATGTATTATAATTTAATGATATAAAAATGATATTTTTTTTATGAAAAATTTCTTAAAAAATAATTATAAAGAATAGTTTAAACAGAAGACGGAGTACTTTAGTTTCATAATTAAAAAATTAAGTGAAATTTATGGAATATTATTTTATTGGGATCATAAGTTTAGCATTATTAGGTATTTTCACTGGAATTATGTCCGGTCTTATGGGTATAGGAGGGGGCTTAATCATAATCCCTGCACTTACTGTTATTTTAAAAATATTTAATGTCCCAAGTCATTATATTATGCATGTTGCTGTAGGAACTTCACTTTGCGTAATGATCTGTACATCTTTATCAAACGTAATATCACACAATAAACATAATAATATTGTATGGCCAATATTTAAAACAGCTTTACCGGGTATTATTACAGGAACGGTACTTGGAGCCGTTTCTTCCAAATTTATTGATGGAAACAGCCTAAGCATAATATTTGGTATTTTTTTACTTATTGTATCTATAAAAACCTATTTTGGTTTTAAACCAAAGCACAAAAAGCAATACACAACAAAGAGAAAATGGTTTAAAACCGTTGGAGGCCTTATTGGTTTTAAATCCGGACTTCTCGGTGTAGGCGGTGGTGCGCTAAGCGTACCATTTCTGTTTTTTTGCGGACTGGATGCAAGAAAGGTAGTGGGGACAACAGCAAGTTTTACTCTACCTATAGCCATTATCGGATCAGCTTTATCTTTAATATCATTAGATAGCAGTGTACATATACCTTACTCTACAGGATATATTTTCTGGCCAGGCTTTATTGTTCTTTCTATTTGTACAGTAGTTTTTGTTCATGTAGGAGCAAAACTGGTAACGATCCTCCCAGGCGAGTTGGTTAGAAAGTTATTTGCAGTTATACTGCTTGTTTTATCATTGAAAATGTTTTTTTAGAATTAATGAAAATTTTCCAACCTAAAATTCAAAATATTATGTTTTAATAATCTTATCTTCCTCATCCTCATCTGGTAAAGATTCATTAAAATTCTGCTCGACAACTTCAGCCATCCCTATAGCTATTCTCGGTGCTATAGCTGTAAATGATATTTTATCTGAGTCATCAACAGACTTTTTGACTATTACTCTCCAGAGAATATAAGCTCCTAAAATAAACGAAAATACAAATATAAACAGGAAAAACCCCACCATCCCACCGCATAAATCAATAAAACCTGTTGCCGCCAACGGACCAATCATAGAACCAACTCCGTAAAACAGTGTTATTATAGAAATAACGGCAACTGACTTTGAAATGTCTACCCTATCACTTGAGTGGCTTATACTTAGTGGATAAACTGCAAAAGATACACTGCCGATTAAAAAACAGAATATAAACAGTTGTATATAACTACTGTGAAAAATACAGATAATTATTGAAATAACAGCTATTACAACACAAACAAAAAACATGACTTTCCGCCTGTCATACAAATCTGATATTTTACCAATAGGGAGCTGAAAAAGCATTCCCCCAAATATCGTTATTGACATTAAATAGGCTATTTGAGAATTTGTAAAATTAATAGATTTGAATGCCAATGGCAGCATGGTATAAATACCTCCGAGAATAGCACCTGAAATAAAAGCAGCAATAATTCCAAGTGGTATTATTTTAAAATATTTTATAGGAGATACAAATTCAGGAGATTCAGGTTTAGGCGCATCAAATCGAGTTAAGCAAACCGGAATAATTGAAAAACATGCCAATGCTGAAATAACACAGAAAGCAACAAGCTCAGGAGTATAATGTATTTTCAAAAACATTTGACTTGCTGCCTGAGCCAGATAAAACGAAAATAGATAGAACCCCATAATCCTGCCTTTATATTGAGTTTCAACTCCAGCAATACACCAGCTTTCAATGACAATAAAAAGTCCGGCTAATGCAAATCCGCTAATAAAACGTAAAACCCCCCAGATAATTGGATCTGAAATTACCCCTTGAAACAGACAGCATATCGACATTAATGCTGCAAACACACTATAAGCTCTGATATGTCCTACTTTTGCAATAATATTTTGAGAGAAAAATGATCCTAAAAGCATACCGGCAAAATACGCTGCAGATATAATACCTATCAGTAATGTTGATAACTGAAAACTGGCTAACTGCATAGTAGTCAGGGTAGTAAAAAAACCATTTCCAAGTGTTAAAATACATACGCTTATAATCGGTGTCACTAACGGAATAAATGATTTATGCATTTTAACTCTCTCCTGTTATCATTATTAAAATAAACTCTAATAATTTATAGGAGATAATTAAACTCTATTATCTAAAATTTCTTTAAAAATACTAAAAAAAATAGTTTTTTATTCACGCTTAAATTAATAATATTATTTTTCAGCTGTAATGGTTAAAACTGGCTTTCCTTCGCTGTTCCCAGATCCAGTGTATCTGTCTATACTTGTCACTGTTCCATCAAAAGGTGCATATCCAGAACTTTGCTTTATCTTAACTTTATCAATTTTTACATCAGCTATAGCTTTTGAATATCTCATTCTCGCTTCAATAAACTTAAGTAAAGATATTGATTTAGAGATATTTAGTTTCTGCATTCTTTCATTATCTTCGGCTGCATACTTCATAATACTTTCATCTTTATGCAACTGAGCAACTAAATCCTGCGTGTCAATTGAAAAAAGTAGCTGACCTTTTTTAACTTTTTGACCAAGTTCTACTTTTAGAGATAAAACTCCGGGCCAACGAGTACAAACAAGAGCTTTTATATTCGAAATATCTACATTTATATTACCTTGTGTTACTTCAATTTCATCATCATTATCATCAAGTCCTGATCCATCATACCTTACAATGTTTGTCACCGTCCCATCAAAAGGGGAATAATATTCACATTGATTAATCTTAGCTAAATTCGATTTATAAGAACTTTTAGCAGTTAAATAATCACGAATGCATTGCTGATAATCATTTTTTGAGATAGCGTGATGGGCAAAAAGTTTTTTTGCTTTCTCAAGTATGAATGTAGTATGAATTATATTGCTTTTATCATTTTCCAATTTAGCTTTCAATATATCAGTATTAATGCCAAACAATAGTTGACCTTTTTTGACTTTTTGACCAAGTTTTACGTGTAAAATAATTACTCCCTGATGTTGAGAAGCAACTTTTGCAACCTGTGGTTTCTCATTTGTTTTATAACCAGATTTTGACGCCGCAAATACTCCTATCCCTAACAATAACGCCGCTATTAAAATAATAATTTTCTTTTTAATTTTGAACCTCCATTGTTAGATATAGTACTGTTTACATGATCAAAACTTACTGTCCTGTAATAAATATTAACCAGTAATTTGACATTTTTAAATACAGAATAGTTACAAAAAAAGTGATACTGCTAATAAAAGCAGTATCACTTCAACAATATTCTTTATATAAATATAATCAGCTGTTTGCAGTAATAGTCAATACAGGTTTTCCTGCACCGTTACCTGATCCTGAGTATCTGTCAATACTTGTTACAGTCCCATCAAAAGGAGAATATCCCGAACTTTGCTGCAACTGTATTTCAGATGTTTTTACCTTTGCCAGAGCATCATTATATGCCATTTTAGCTTCAACTAATTTAAGCAGAGATACTGTTTTACTTTGACGAAGTTGAGTCAATCTTTGATATTCTTCTGTTGCATATTTCAAATAATTTTTATGTCTATCCAGCTGAGCAACTGCATCTCTTGTATCAATTTTATAAAGCAGTTGACCTTTTTTAACTTTTTCTCCAAGTTTTACTTTTAGGTTTAGCACTCCAGGCCAGCGGTTACAAATTAGAGCTGCCTGATTTGCAGTATCTATTTTTACATTACCTTCTGTTACTTCAACTTCATTATCATTATCGCCTAAACCTGACCCATCATATCTAACTATTTTAGTTACAGTTCCATCAAAAGGAGAATAATACTTAGACTCATTAATTTGTGCCAAATCTAATTCATAAGAGTTTTTTGCTGCTAGATAATCACGAACACAGCTCTGATAATCAGCACGTGAAATAGAATGATTTGAGACAAGTTTTTCAGCACCTTTCAGAATGGTCGCATTACTCTCAACATTATTTCTTTCTTTTTCCAGTTGCACTTTTAGCATATCAGTATTTACTTCAAATAAAACCTGACCTTTTTTGACTTTTTCCCCAAGATTTACATGCAGAACAACAACCCCTTTATATATGGATGCAACTTGGGCAACCTGAGGTTTAGCATCGATTTTGGTACTAATTTCTGATGATGCAAATGTTCCTACTCCGAATAACGAAGCTGCGATTAAAACAATGATTTTCTTTTTCATTTCCTTACCTCTATTGTCAATAATAATTTTTCTATTAAAGTTTAATTTTGTTCCATTTATAAATTATTTCCGGCAATTGAAAAATTCTTATAAAATACTTATTTGAAAAATAATGTATCTTATTTGTATTATAAAATGTACATATAAAAGAGTACATATTACAGATAAATCATATTTTACAGAACGAACATAAAATATTTATATGCAAGTTTAAAAGTATTAGATTTGTTAATTGGGAACAAAGACGAGGATATCTATAGAAACTGAATCACACATGAAAATTCAATTTTTGGAAGTATAAGTATAAATATAAGAAATAGATACAAGCATAAGTATTACTGCAATAAAATCTAAAAGAATCCAGACTGTCATATTGAGATCAGCGCCACTGGAAAAAGTAAATAAATGCAATGGGCAATATATTACTAAATAACAGATAAATATCAGTATAAAAGCAATACAGCTTTTCTTTATTATTCTAATTCTATACCCATTCAAAAATTCCTTAATATAAAAAAATAATAGACACCACATTCCAATCCATTTTATTATTCTGAGAATATGAAAAACATATGAATGAACATATTTATTTACATCAAATATAATTTCGCATCCAATTAAAATATTAAAAACTAATATGGCAATAATAGCAAGAATGGTAACAATGCATACAGACAAATAGAAAATCAACTCATGACTTTTGTTCATCATACCACCTAATTATTAACTATTATAACGACTATTATATAATTAATATTTTAATTAGGTACTTTAATAAAATCAATGCATTTCTACATCACAGACTCCCAATCCTTTTCTATAATAGTTAAATTGTACATTGGGATGATCGCTTAATAATGACATAGGGACAGAAGAATCTGCAATTTTTTCAGAAATCATAAGAGCTGTCAGCCTCATTCCTAAGGCATTATCATGTGTCCCTCCATGCCAAATTGATACTTTCTCTGATTTCCAAGTTTCAACAGGTCCTACAGTAAGTGCCTGTGTAGGAACTGTATGTATCATCCCTCCCCCTGAAGTTCTGGCATTTTGCATCAATGTTATAGGGTGCAGGTCTACAACTCTTGTAGCTAATTTTCTATATTCCTCACTGTTTGGAGGATTGTCTATATATTTTCCTATCCTTTTCAGAGGATCATTAAATGCCCAGTGCTTTACTTCTCCCTGTCCTCCCTGCATAACAAGACATTTTGATTTATCCCAACTTTCCTTATACGACTGAAGATCAATACTTGGAAAATGAATATTTTTTTCAGGCATTCTTAATTCTTTCCGAATTCTGTTAAAACACAGATCCATGTCTGCTTTAGCAAAGCTTAAGGGGTTATCAATTGAAACTTCCTTCCCGTCAATTACCCATTCATCCATTCCCCAAAAATGAGCATGCCTTAAATCAATATTTAATTCATTCACTAATCTGGCAACTAAAGGTAATTGCTCAGTAGGTCCTACAGGTCCACATATTCCAGCAGGATTTTCTTCAGTTGCCTGCTGCCAGGCTGTTATATATTCCAGTGCTTCAGCTAAATAAAAATCTTCAATAGTTTCATAAAATTTAATTTTAAAACCAGGTCTTTCTAATTGAAGAATCTGCTCAGGAGTCAGTTTTGCAGCTTCATTTAAAATTTTATCATCCAAAGTAGTATAGTCCCACCATTCAGGCGCCAATTTGCTTTTTTTTCTCATAATGCATCCCCTTTTTACAAAATTTTAGCAAAAAATAAACATAATTAAACAATATTGATGTCAAGATAGCAAATCAATTTTCAGTTGATACCTGCACAATACTTCCCTATATAAAAAACTATCCTTATATTATTAAAAAACAAACTATATGATTTAATGAGGTTCCAATTAAATTAAAAAAGGTCGTATCAATAATTTTATTTTGATACGACCATTATCTGTTTCTAATTTTTTTTAGTTGTAAATCAATGTTTATTTTGAGATTTTTTATGGTACATCCTATCTACAGACTCTTCTACATCCTGTCTATCTTTTAGATTAGAAGGAAGATCTTTCAATTCCTCAATTTCATCATTCCTCAAATCTCTTCGCTTTTCATCTCTTTGAATATTTCTTCTTTTTTCATCTTTTTCCATAATAAAGCTCTATTTATTTTTTTTATTTTCTTTTTGCTCGTGCAATTTTTCAATTTCTTTATCATGCTTGAGCTTATCTTTCATATGAACATTTTTCTCATCAATGTTCTTCAATCTTTCTCTTCTTGAATCATGAGACGGCATATTCAACTCCTTTTTAAGTTAACTCTATTTTTTAGGCATTTTTTCTTGCAAATGGGTAATATATTTTGCTGGACCACCAGGTCTATATCCTGTTTTTAATAAAACCTTGCCTCCACTGTCAACCAAAAGAACTGTAGGATATCCACGCACTCCATATTTTTTTGCCAATTCAGTGTTTTGCTTCTTTACTGCATCTGACAGCTGTTTTTGGGGTAAGCGTAAATTTGAGTACATCTTTTAATAGATTTTAATTGTTATAAATTTTGATTTTCTAATATAAACTAAAAGGAAATTAAAATGCTTAATCCTAATTCACCAAGAGTAAAGAAGTGGTCTTCCATTGTGGATGA